>JACDBY010000304.1 GCA_013694685.1 Actinomycetota bacterium | reverse complement strand
GGCGACCGCGTCCGGTGTCTCACCGCCCGGGCTCGGATGGCTCCAGACCGTCCATCCCGGTACGTCGCGGCGGATCTCCGAGGTGGTCACCCCTTCGTAGCTCCCGTAGCCCCACTCGACGAGATCGTCATCGACGACGGCCTGCCGGAATCCCGCGAGCTCGGCCGTCCGCCTCGCCCGCTGCAGCGGGCTCGTGAGGACGCGCGCGAACTCGTGGCCGCCGAGCTTCGCGCCGACGGCGTGCGCGGTCGCCACCCCGGCGTCGGTGAGCGGGATGTCCGTCGTCGAGGTGTGCTGCCCGTCCCGGCTCCACGCCGTCTCGCCGTGACGGACGACCCAGACCGACTGCGAGCCCGCGTGCGACACGACGTCAGCCGGCCGTCAACGCGAGCATCAGACCGCCGTCGTCGTCGTACGCAGGGAAGAGGTCGACGACGACCGGCTTCTCGAGACCCGCCCGCGTGCGGACCGCGAGCCGCTCCCCGAGGCGCCGCACGCCCCACTCGCGGACGAGCTCGATCCCGGCGGTATCCGAGAGAGCCAGCGCGGTGGCCACGTCCCGTCCGATCAGATCGGCCTCGCGGAAGCCCGTCAGCTCGAAGACGCCGCGGCCCACCGCGAGCACCCGGGCATCGCGGTCGCAGACGACGAATCCGGTGGACGGGGCGGGGTAGTAGTCCTCGAGCAACTGGAAAAGGAAGCCGAAGCCGCAGCTCCGGCACTGCGGCGCGTGGCTGGAGAAACCCTCAAAGCCGTCCAGGTCGACAGAGCGCTCACGGCAGTGCGGGCAGATGAAGACGGCCACGGCCCGATGGTAGAGCCCCGGTCGTCGCGAGCTCGTTCACTAACGTAGCTCGGCGATGGGCGCGAAGCTCGTGACCGAGCAGAACAAGCAGTGGTGGACGCTCGCCGCGGTCGCGTTCGGGCTCTTCATGATCATGCTCGACAACACGGTCGTGAACGTCGCGCTGCCGGCGATCCAGGAGGATCTCGGCGTCGGGCTCTCCGAGCTCGAGTGGATCGTCTCCGGCTACGCCCTGACGTTTGCGGCGCTCATGCTGGTGGGTGGCAAGCTCGCCGACGCGTACGGACGCCGGCTGCTCTTCGTCTCCGGAATCGCGGTCTTCACCCTCTCCTCGCTCGCGTGCGGTCTCTCGACGAGCGGCGACATGCTCATCGCGGCGCGAGTTGCACAGGGTCTCGGAGCGGCGCTGATGAGCCCCGCCACGCTCTCGCTCATCGCGGCGACGTTCCCTCCGCGTCAGCGTGGGACGGCGATCGGCATCTGGGCAGGCGTCTCGGCGCTCGCCCTCGCGATCGGCCCGCTCGTCGGCGGCCTCCTCACCGACCATGCGAGCTGGCACTGGATCTTCTTCGTCAACGTCCCGGTCGGCCTCGTCGGGATCGTGGCGAGCTTTCTCCTGATCGACGAGTCGCGCGACCCGACCCACACCAGGCTCGACCTGCCTGGTCTCCTGACCTCCGCGGTCGGCCTCTTCGCGCTGACCTATGGGCTGATCGAGGCGAACACGTACGGCTGGGGCTCGACCCGGATCGTGGGGGCCTTCGTCGTCGCCGCCGTCACGCTCGTCTCGTTCATCGTCCTCGAGCGCAGGCAACGCGAGCCGATGCTCGACCTGACGCTCTTCCGCAACCGCACGTACGTCGGCGCAAACGTCGTCGTCCTTCTCGTCGCGCTCGCGATGTTCGGCGTCTTCTTCTTCGTGTCGCTCTACATGCAGAACGTGCTCGGCTTCTCGCCCGTCCAGGCGGGTGCCGCCTTCCTGCCGATGACGGTGCTCATCATCCTCGTCGCGCCGATCGCCGGAAAGGTCTCGGACAGGTTCGGCTCGCGCGGCCTCATCACCGCCGGAATGCTCCTCGTCGCGACGCAGCTCATCCTGTTCTCGCGGTTGGGGCCTGACGCCGGCTTCTGGAACCTGCTCCCTGCGCTCGTCCTCGGGGGCGTCGGAATGGCGCTGACGATGACGCCCAGCACCGCCGCCGCGACGCGAGCGGTTCCGGTCGCGAAGGCGGGGGTCGGCTCGGCCGTCCTGAACGCGTTCCGTCAGGTCGGCGGCTCGATCGGCATCGCACTGATGGGCGCGATCATGGCGGCCCAGCTCACCGAGCCTCCCACCACGGCGTCGTTCATGGACGGCTTCGAGCACGCGCTCCTGGTTGCCGCCGGGATCGCGGTGGCGGGCGCCGCCGTCGCGGCGGTGCTGATCAGGCCGCACGACACGACCGCCGAGCCGGAGGGGCGGGCGGCAGTCCCGGCGGAGGCCGTCGGGCACGTATCCTGAGCCGGATGCGCGTCGTGTGCATCGGGCTGGTCGCGCTGCTGATCGTGCCGGTCGCAGGTGGCTTCGGAACGGACTCGGCCGCAGCGACCAAGGAGGTCGTCCGCGCCTGGAGCGCGCGCCTCAACGCGTACGACAACGCCGGTGTCGCCCGGCTCTTCTCGCGG
This sequence comes from Actinomycetota bacterium, assembly GCA_013694685.1. Classification (GTDB taxonomy): domain Bacteria; phylum Actinomycetota; class Thermoleophilia; order Gaiellales; family Gaiellaceae; genus Gaiella. The sequence continues at coordinate 616 of JACDBY010000304.1, read as the reverse complement.
CCGGCTGCGATGCTCCAGAGCGGCGCGCTCTACCAGCTCCAGACCTACGACGATCTCGCCCGCTGGCACAAGAACCTTCCGTGCGCGGGGCGCATCGTCTCGATCACCGTGAGAGGCAAGGACGCGACCGCCGTCTTCGCGCTTCGCAACGGCAAGAACCGCCGCTGCGACGCCGTAGGCCAGAAGGTGGCAGCCGTCTTCCGCGTCAGCCGCGGGAAGATCCGCGCCTGGGCCCAGATCCCGGTTCCGGAGGCACCCGGCACGGTCGCGTAGAGCGGGGAACCCCATGGTTCCCCCGCGAGCCCTTGGGCGTCAGCTGCCAACCCGGCTGGCTCGCTTCGCTTCGGCTGGCGGGTTGCGTCAGGCTGGATGGTTGATCGGAACCACGGGCGTGCGTCCGCCAGGACCGCTCGATCTGTCGCATCATCGCCGGGTACACGATCAGGTGCCGGAACGGTGCGATCGCGGCCATGTAGGCCCTTCCGAGCAGTCCGTTCGGCTTCACCAGGACGGCCATCTGGCCGCGGTAGCGGCCGGTTCCGTCGAGGACCCAGCCGATGTGCACGACGCCGTGAACCGTCTTGTTGGCGATCTCCGCCGCCCACTCGTCATCGAG
>JACDBY010000302.1 GCA_013694685.1 Actinomycetota bacterium | reverse complement strand
TCTGCTTCCTGTTAGCCGACGAGCTTGTACGTCCCGTTCGACTGGATCTGGAAGATGTAGAACCTCGCGTTCAGCGGATCGTTCGACTTCGTCGAGAAGCGGAACGCGCCACCGAGGATCGAGATCGGGACGCGTACCTTCTTTACCTGCCGGACGACGTCGCGACGCGTCTTCATCGTGCCCTTGCCCGCGTCACACGCCCGCTTGATCGCGTTCAGGGCGACCTGGGTTGCGAGGTACGCCGGTGGGCCGAACGATCCAAGCGTTGCGCTCGGGTTCGCCCGCTTCCAGCCGTCGATCAGCGCCTTCGACGAGGCGATGCCGCTGATGTCCGGCGCGAAGTTGGAGACGTACGAGCCGTTCAGCTTGAACTGCTGCGCATTGTTCGCCCCGTCACCGCCGAACACCTTCGCGCGCTTGCCCTGCTCGAGCAGCTGCTGCCCGAACGTCTGGGCGTCGGCCGGCTGCTGCGTCGGGAAGAACACGATCTCCGCATCGCTCGGCACACGGGTGACGAGGGACGAGAAGTCGGTCGTGTTGACAGACGTCGACTGCCTGATCGTCGTGACACCGCGCCGCTTCAGCACCGCCTCGGCAGCGTCGGCGAGCCCGACGGAGTAGGGCTCCTGGAAGTCGATCAGGACGACCTTCTTCGCGTTGAGCTTGTCGACCATGTAGTTCGCATCGGTCGGGCCCTGGATGTAGTCGCCGGGGACGACGCGGAAGAACGCCGCAGTCGCCTCCTTCGTCGAGCCCTGCGTGAGGGACGTGCGCGTCGCCGACGGCGAGATGTGCGCGATCCCGGCGGCGAAGAGCGCCTTGCTCGCCGAGGCCACCGCACCGGACGTCGCGGGGCCGATCACGGCGACGAGCCGTGCGTCCGAGATCATCTTCTGGGCGACCACGAGACCCTCGCCGGCACCCTTCTCGACGGGCGTGTCGCCGAGCACGACCCGGACGTTCAGGCCGAGGCCCTTCGCGAGCCGCGCGACAGCGAACCGCGTCCACGACAGCTGCTCCTGGCCGAGGAAGCCGGCACCGCCTGTCAGCGGCGTGATGATCCCGATCCTCAGCTGTCCCTTGCAGTTGACCGCCTGCGTTCGCGCGACGGTCGACGAACCTGCTCCCGCGGTCGATGCGAGCGCAGCCGCGACCATCGTCGCGAGCGCCAGCACCACTCCTCCGCGTCCTCTCATTCCGTGTCCTCCCTTGAGTGAAGTCCTCCCAGGTGATGAGACGCCGATCTGCCGATCGATGTTGCGACCCCAGCTCGCGTCCGCAGGGGGACGAGTGTCGCAGCGGGCAGGGTGACATGTCAATGGGGTCGCCCAAGGGGACTGACCCCCGCAGGGGTCTGTCCCCCGCGCTACGAGCGAACGCCCGCCGCAGTCGAACGCCGGTAGCTCGGAGGTCAGTCCCCTTCGGGGACAGACCCCGACAGCTAGCGTGGGCCGGCGATGCCGCCAGTCGTCGAAGCGATCGACCTGCATCGCACCTACCGGACGACCACCGGGACGTTCCGTCGCCGCTCGCTCGAGGTCGAAGCTGTTCGCGGAGTGAGCTTCGAGATCGCCGAGGGTGAGCTCTTCGGCCTGCTCGGCCCGAACGGGGCGGGCAAGACGACGACGATCAAGATGCTGATCACGCTGTTGATCCCGACGTCGGGGCAGGCGAGGGTGCTCGGCCGGGACGTCGTCGAGGACGCCCACTGGGTGCGCGAGCGGATCGGCTACGTCTTCGGCGGCGACCGCGGGCTCTACGAGCGCCTGTCGGCCCTCGACAACCTGCGCTACTTCGCCGAGCTCTACGGGGTCGAGCCGCGCTCGCAGCGCGCCCGGATCGGCGAGCTGCTCGAGCTCGTCGGGCTCGAGGGGCGTGAGAAGGAACGGGTCGAGGGCTACTCGCGCGGCATGCGCCAGCGCCTCCACATCGCCCGCGGCCTACTGCACGACCCTCCGGTGCTCTTCCTCGACGAGCCCACGATCGGTGTCGACCCCGTCGGCGCGCGCGAGCTGCGCGCCACGATCGCCGGGCTCAAGGCGGCCGGTAAGACGGTGCTCCTGACGACGCACTACATGTTCGAGGCGGACGCGCTCTGCGACCGGATCGGAGTCGTCGCGAAGGGGAGGATCGTCGCCGAGGGCACGCCGCGCGAACTGAAGGAACGCGTCGCGGAGGGCGTCGTCGTCGAGATCGAGGTGTACGGGATCGAGGACGACCGGGTCGAGGCGCTGCGGCGGATCGACGGCGTCACCTCGGTGGCGGTCGAGGATCGCGATCAGGCGCAGGTCGTCGTCGTGCAGGCCGAGCCGGGGCGCGAGCCGACCCACGACGTCCTCGCGCGGCTCGACGGCGTCTCGCTCGGCCGCGTCACGACCCGCGAGCCGACGCTCGAGGACGCCTACGTCGCGCTCGTGACAGAGGAACGAGAGCAGGTGTCCGACTGAAGTCGGACACCAAGTCGGACACGGTCGCTCTGCGCGACCGTCCGCGAGCGCGTGCCGCCCGCGTCGTTCGCACCGGCGCGGTCGCGTGGTGGATGAACGTCAAGATGCTCTCGCAGTCGGCCTTCGACGGGCTGCTCGCGATCCTCTGGCCGCTCTTCTTCGGCACGGTCGCCTTCTTCATGTTCCGCGCGGGTGGAGACCCCGACACGCTCGTCTATGCCTCGCTCGGTGCGGCCGTGATGGGCGTCTGGACGGCGACCAGCGTGTCCGCGGGGTCGGCACTCCAGCGCCAACGCTGGCATGGAACGCTCGAGCTCCTCGTCGCGGCGCCGACGCATTTCTCGCTGACGCTGCTGTCGATGACGGTCGCCACCTCGACGATCGGGGTCTACTGCATGGCGGGAACGCTCTTCTGGGGCCGCGTCGTGTTCGGGATCGAGTTGCCGCTGGAAGAGCCGCTCGCACTCGCCGTCGCGATCCCGGCGACCATCGTCTCGATCGGCCTCCTCGGCTTCCTGCTGTCTGTGACCTTCGCCCGGTACCGCACTGCCTGGACGCTCGGCGCGATGCTCGAGTACCCGGTCTGGCTGATCGGCGGCTTCCTCGTGCCGCTGACGCTCTTTCCCGGCTGGGTGCGGCCAATCTCGTGGGCGCTTGCTCCGACCTGGGGAATGAACGCGATCCGGGACGCTGCCACGGGCTCGGGCTCCGCTTGGCCGGACGTTGCGATGTGCGTCGTCCTCGGAGCGGCGTACACGGCGACGGGCGTGCTGCTCACGAACCGGATCCTCTTCGCGGCCCGGCAGCGGGCGACCCTCTCGCTCACATGACGTCGCTTCGCATCTTCGCGATCGGCGGGCTGATGAGCTTTCGCGCGCTCTTCGGGTTTATGTCGCCCTGGATCTACATCCCGACGCTCGTCGTCACTCCGCTCTTTCAGATCCTCCTCTTCGTCTTCATCGGTCGCTCGGCCGGGGTCGAGTCGGACACGTTCTACGTCGTTGGCAACGCGATCCAGTACTCCTCCGTCCCGTGCCTCTTCGCGATGACGTTCACGATCGCCGGCGAGCGCTTCAACCAGACGCTCGGGCCGGTGCTCGTCTCGCCTGCCGGCAGGCTGCCGCTCTTCCTCGGCCGCTCTCTGCCGGTGATCGTCAACGGCGCGTTCGTCGGGGCGCTCTCGTTCACGCTCGGGTCGCTCGTGCTCGGCGTGACCGTGCCTGCCTCGGCGGTGGCACCGCTGGCGCTCGTGATCGTGCTGGCGAGCGCGTCGTGCACCGGTCTTGGTCTCGTGCTCGCCGGCATCGGACTTCGTGTTCGCGAGCAGGCGGTCATGTTGAACATCGTCTTCGGTCTGCTCTTGATCTTCACCGGCGCGAACGTTCCCATCGAGCAGCTGCCCGAGTGGATGGAGGCGATCTCGCGCCTCCTTCCGTTCACGCACGCGATCGAAGCGGGGCGAGAGGTCGTCGCGGGCAGCGGACTCGGCGACGTGTCGGGGTTGCTCCTCCGCGAGCTCGCGATCGGCGTCGTCTATGCGGTGCTCGGGTACCGCTTCCTGCGCTTCATGGAGCGCCAGGGGCGGATCCACGCCACGCTCGAGCGCGCCTGACTTTACGTTCGGCTTACGTTCGGGCACTGCTTCGCTAACCGCGGCCTGTGAGGATGCGCGCGTGAAGGCCTTCATCGCACTCGTTGCCGCATCCACGTGGCTCGCGCTCGCGGGGACGGCCGTCACCGTCGCCCCGGCCCACGCGGCCGACCGCGTCGTCGAGCGCGGGATCGTCCAGTCGGTCGCGCCGACCGTGGTCGTCCTCCGCGCGCTCGACGGGACCGAGGTAACGGTCGAGCTCGGCCCCGCGACGCGGTACAGGCTGAACGGACGGAGCGCGCCGGTGAGCGCGATCCGCCCGGGCTTCGTGGCCGAGGTCGTGAGCGATGGGACAGGCCCCGCCGTCGTCGTGCGCGCATTCGGTGGAGGCGCGCTGCTGCAGTCGGGCGTCCTCGAGCGAAAGCGTCTCGGCACGCTCGTCATCCGGCGCACGGCCGGCGGAGTCGCCCGGATCGCTGTCACGGCCCGCACGGGCATCTGGGTGAACGGCCGTCGTGCCGCACGTCGCGCCCTGCGGCACGGCATGACGGTCGAGATCGTGCTCGCCCGCGACGGGACGGCTCGCGTAGTGCTCGCACGGGCGACCGCGTGACGAAAGGCGGCACGATCCTCCTCGTCGAGGACGAGGAGGACATTGCGTCGCTCGTCCGGGCCTATCTGGAACGAGACGGCTTCCGAGTCGTCTGGACACCGAAGGCCACCGAGGGCCTGCAGGAGCTCGAGCGGCACGAGATACGCCTCGCGATCCTCGACCTCCAGCTCCCCGACAGCGACGGCTTCGACCTCTGCCGTGCGATCCGCTCGTGCTCGAAGCTCCCGATCGTGATGCTGACGGCCCGCGACGAGGAGGTCGACCGCGTCACCGGTCTCGAGCTCGGGGCCGACGACTACGTGACGAAGCCCTTCTCGCCCCGGGAGCTCGTCGCCCGCGTTCGGGCCGTGCTCCGGCGCACCGAGCCGGAGACGGACGACGACCTCCTCGAGGCCGGGGGCGTCGTCCTCGACCGGCGCTCGCGGACCGCGGTCGTCGACGGACGCGAGGTCGAGTTGACAGCCCGGGAGTTCGACCTCGTCTGGCACCTCGCCGAGCACCCGAGCGTCGTCGTGAGCCGCGAGAAGATCCTCGACCGGGTGTGGGGACTCGCGTTCCCCGGGGGGACGCGCACCGTCGACGTCCATGTCGGCCAGCTCCGCCGGAAGCTCGGACGCCCCGACCTGATCCGCACCGTACGCGGCTCGGGCTACAAACTGGTCTCATGACGTGGTTCGACCGCCGCAGATCCCGGCCGCCGCGGCAGCGGCAGGGCGCTTCAGGGGTGTGCCCGCCTCAGGCGGGATCGTTACGGCGCGTGTTCCGCGGAAGCGGAATACACGCTCGCAGGTAAGAGCGTGAAGCTTCGCTCCAGGCTGTTCTTGGGTATCGCGGGAACGGTGCTCGTCTCGCTCGTCGTGACCGTCGTCGCGGGCGCGCTGCTGACGCGCCGGTCGCTCGAGGCCACCGCCCTCCGCTCGCTCGAGCGCCAGGTGGAGCTGATCGCGACGCAGCGGCGCGAGGCGCCTGCGCGCGACGTCGAGTCGGAGCTAGGGCGCTTTCTCGCGACCGACGAGCAGCGACTCGCGATCCTCTCCTCCGCCCAGGCCGAGCTGCTCCTGCCCGAGGACGGCTCGGAGCGTCTCGCCCTCCGCGGCGTCGCGAGCGGCACGGTCGGCGTGCGCGGCACCGAGTTCCTCTACGCGGCTCGCCGGAGCGGGAACGAGGCGATCGTGCTGCTCCGCCCGGCATCCAGCCAGGCAGCCGACTGGACGCCGTTCGTCCTCGGGCTCGGCCTCGCGGGGCTCGTCGGCGCGCTGCTTGCCGCAGGGGTCGCGCTGGTGCTCGCGCGCGCCGTCGCCCGGCCGATCTCACAGGTCTCCGAGGCGAGCGAGGCGCTCGCGGCGGGCGAGCATCCACCTGCGCTCCCCGTGGTCGGGCCACGGGAGGTCGCGGCGCTCGCCGCGTCGTTCAACGAGCTCGCCGATGAGCTCCACCGCACGCAGGACGCCGAGCGCGCGTTCCTCCTCTCGGTGAGCCACGAGCTGAAGACCCCGCTGACCGCGATCCGCGGTCACGCGGAGGCCCTCGACGACGGTGTCCTTGACGCGAGCGCCGCCGGCACCGTGATCGAGCGGGAGGCGCGACGACTCGAGCGACTCGTCGGCGACCTGCTCGACCTCGCGCGGCTCCGGCGGCGCACGTTCTCCGTCCGCTCGGAGGCCGTCGATCTCGCCGAGCTCGCGTCCCTCGCGGTCGAGCGCCACCACGCCGCTGCGCGTGCGTTCGGCGTCGACCTGGAGGCGATGCCCGAGGGCGATGCGAGGGCGATCGGCGACCCCGACCGTGTCCTCCAGGCCGTCTCGAACCTCGTCGAGAACGCCCTCCGCTCGACCCCCGCGGGCGGCACGGTGCGGATCCTCGCGGACTCCGGACGGCTCGATGTCGTCGACGACGGGCCTGGTCTCGCCGACGAGGATCTCCCCCACGCGTTCGAACGCTTCTACCTCTACGACCGTGTCCGGGACGGACGGCGAGTGGGCACGGGGCTCGGGCTCGCGATCGTCCGGGAGCTCGCCGAGGCGATGGGTGGCGAGGCACTCGTTCGCTCGACGGCCGGTGTCGGCTCGACGTTCTCGTTCGTCCTGCCCGTGGAACCGAGCGCGTCGCCCGCCCCCGAGACGGGCCGCGCGTCCCCCCGGATCGCCGGTCGCTTTTCAGTCGCTGAGAGTGATGACGTACCGTGAGGCCGTCTCGCCGACGTCGGTGAAGCGGAGCTCGCCGCGAGGCCCGCGTAGCTCTTCGTCCCGCCGACGATCGGGAGGCGGGGCACGGGACGGCCGTAGGCGAGCAGCCCAGATGCCTCGAGCCGCGGGCGTTTCTCGACGTCCTCGAGCGGGTGCCCGACTGACGACGCTCGATCCTCCGGCGAGGGCACCTACGATGCCGCGATGCGGCTCGCACGCTCGATGGCAGTCGGCTGGGCGCTCCACTTCAAGCAGGAGTCGCGCAACCCGTTCTTCCTCTGGATCGTCATCTGCACGCCGCTCATCTACGCCACGATGGCGTACTTCCTGTTCCGGGGCGGCACGGACGGCGACAAGCTCGTCGGGGCTGCCGTGGGGACGGGGATGATGGGGATCTGGTCGTTGACGACGACGGCTGCCGCCGCGGCCCTCCAGTGGCGCCGCCGATCCGGCATCCTCGAGCTGCTCGTCGCAGCACCGCTTCCCTTCTGGGCCATTCTCGCCCCGATTACGATCGCGATCTCGGCGCTCGGGATCTACTCCCTGCTCGCGAGCATGCTGTACACGCGGCTCCTCTACGGTGTCTCGCTCGAGATCGAGGATTGGCTCGCCTTCGCGGTCGCGGTCCCCGTCGGGATCCTCGCGATCGGCTTGCTCGGTTTCATGCTCGGCGCGGCCTTTGTGCGCTTCCGGGCGGCCTGGGCCGTCGGCAACCTCTTCGAGTTCCCGGTCTGGACGATCTGCGGGCTCCTCATCCCCATCGCCGTGCTGCCCGCCTGGGTCGAGCCGGTCGCGTGGGTGTTCGCGCCGACGTGGGGCATGAACGCGCTGCGCGACGCAGCGCTCGGTGACGGGTCGCCGTGGGACGACATCGCGATGTGCGCCGCGCTCTCGGTCGTCTACGGCGGTCTCGGCGTCATCCTCCTGCGGGTGTTCCTGGGCTCCGCGCGTCGACGCGGGACGCTCGCGCTCTCATGACGCACCGGCTCCGCGTCTTCGCGATCGGCGGCTTCCTGAGCTACCGCGCCCTGTTCGGCTGGCTCAACCCGTACCTCTTCGTGATCATCCTGCTCGTCCCGTCGGTGACCCAGATCATGTTCTTCGCGTATCTCGGGCGGGCCGCCGGGGTCGAGGACGACAGCTTCTACGTCGTCGGGAACGCCGTCGTCGCCGCGGCCGTGCCGTGCCTCTTCGGGATGGCCGACACGATCACGGACGAGCGCTACACGCACACGCTCTCGCTGCTCGTCGTCTCGCCTGCCTCGAGGCTCGCACTATTTCTCGGTCGCGCCGCACCCGTCGCCGCGAACGGTGCGATCGTGGCCGCGTTCGCCTTCGTCGTCGGGTCGCTCGTGCTCGGCGTCTCCGTCCCGTTCTCGGCGCTTGCGCCCCTCGCGCTCACGATCCTGGTCACCGGCTTCGCCTGCACCGGGCTCGGGATCGTCAATGCTTCGCTCGGCCTCCGCTGGCGCGAGAGCGCGCTCCTCTCGAATCTGATCCTGTACTTCCTCCTGCTCGCCGCGGGCGTCAACGTGCCGCTCGACCTCCTCCCCGGCTGGCTCTCGACGATCGCGCAGGGCCTGCCCGTGACCCACGGCGTCGAAGCTGCGCGCGAGCTGGTCGCCGGCGGGACACTGACAGACGTCGCGCCGCTGCTCGGGGCCGAGCTCCTCGTCGGGGTCGCGTATGCGGCAGTCGGCCTCTTCCTCGTCAGGCTCTTCGAGGTCGAGGCCCGGCGCGGCGCCTCGCTCGAGCTCGCGTGAGCGACGTCGAGCTCATCGTCTGCGACAACGCGGAGGTTGCGAGCCGCGTCGTCGCGGAGCATCTCGTCACGTCTGCCCGCCGCGGTGGGCACATCGCGCTCTCGGGCGGGTCGACGCCGCGTCCGGCGTACGAGTTGGCCGCGGAGCTCGAGTCGGACTGGGGGCTCGTAGACCTCTGGCTCGGCGATGAGCGGCTCGTGCCACCGGCAGACGAGCGCTCGAATTTCCGGCTCGTCCGAGAGGCACTCGTCTCTCGGGTCCGCGTGCCACCGCGGCTGCATCCGGTCGACACTTCGCTCGCCGGGGCGGACGCGGCGGCAGCGTATGCCCACGAGCTCGAGCCGGTCGTGCTCGACCTCGCGTTCCAGGGCCTCGGCGGCGACGGACACACCGCCTCCCTCTTCCCCGACGCCGACGCGCTCCAGGTGACCGACGCACGTGCCGTGTCGACGCCGGCCGGTCTCGAGCCGTGGGTCGAGCGGGTGACGATGACGATTTCCTTCCTCGCGCAAGCGCGGTGCGTGCTCTATCTCGTACTCGGCGCCGAGAAGGCCGACGCTGCCCGTCGCGCGTTCGTCGAGGAACCGGAGACGGCGACCCCGGCCTCGCTCGTCCGCTCGGCAGCGGGCAGAACGATCGCGATCCTCGATCCGGCTGCGGCTCAGGACTTGTCAACATGAGTTGACAGCTTGCGTCGCGTCAATGTAGGTTGACGAGTATGACCGAGGCGACCGAGCTTGCGGGTGAGACGACGAGCGCCGACCCCGTCGTGGGTCTTCGAGCCGTCGCCTCGCTGCGCATTCTCCTCGAGTCGCTGGAGGAGCTCCAGGTCGAGAACGCCCGCGGGCGGGGATGGTCGTGGCAGCAGATCGCGGACCAGCTCGGGGTCACCAAGCAGGCGGTGCACAAGAAGCACGGCCGCGGGCCGCGCTGGCGGCGCAGGAAGGAGTGCTGAATGTTCGAGCGGTTCACGGCGGAAGCGCGGACAGCCGTCGTCTCGGCCCAAGTCGCCGCTCGTGAGCTCGGGCACGACTGGATCGGCTG
>JACDBY010000299.1 GCA_013694685.1 Actinomycetota bacterium | reverse complement strand
CCTCGCCGACGAGCTCGGGATCGAGCGCGGAGGTGATCTCATCGAAGAGGACGACGTTCGGCCGCATCATCAGCGCGCGAGCGATCGCGACGCGCTGCTGCTGCCCGCCGGAGAGCTGATGCGGATGCTGATCGGCCTTCTCCGGCAGCCCGACGACCCGGAGTAGCTCCCGGGCCCGGCCCTCGGCCTCCGTTCGCGGCAGCTTCTTGATCCGGCGCGCGGCGAGCGTCAGGTTGTCCATCACCGTGAGGTGCGGGAACAGGTTGAACTGCTGGAAGACGATCCCGATCCGTGCTCTGAGCGCCGTGACGTCGAAGCCCTTCCGCGTGATCTCCTCGCCGTCGAAGACGATCCGTCCAGCCTGGATCGGCTCGAGCAGGTTGACGCAGCGGAGGAGCGTGCTCTTGCCGCTTCCGCTCGGGCCGATGATGACGAGCACCTCGCCGAGCGCGACGTCGAGGTCGATTCCGTCGAGAACGAGATTGTCCCCGAAGCTCTTCCGCACCCCCTGTAGCTGGATGATCGGGCCGGCGTCGCCGTTGCCGCTCTGCGTCACCGCGCCGTCGACCGCGCTCACGGGCTCGCGCCGAAGATGGCGCTGAGGGAGAGATGGTGCCGCACCGGTCTCGGTAGTAGAGGCGAGCGTCGGCCGTATGTCAAGCCGTGAGAGGGTATGATGGATGTCACGAAGATGTTTCGGATTTGAAAAGGTTTGGGTACCAGGCCGACCGCTCGAACGCACCAGGGGAGGAACGCATGTCGCTGAATGCCATTGCCAGCCAGGAATCGCACATGATTGCGACCGAGCCACGCTCCCTCCTCACCGTTTGCTCCGCGCCCGGATGCTCGACGCTGACGATGGGTGGAACCTGCGTCGATCACGACGAGCCGTCGGCCGTCGTCTACCCGCGTGGGCGGCCCTATCCCCCCGTTCAGCTCGTTTCGCCGATCGCCCGCGTCTGAGGCGCCCTAGGATCGGCGCGTGAAGGTTCGCGCCGCGGTCCTCGAAGCGTTCGGGGAGCCCCTGGTCGTCCAGGACGTCGAGCTCGCCGAGCCGCGGTCGGGCGAGGTGCTCGTGCGGCTCGTCGCCTGCGGCGTCTGTCATACCGATCTCTACACCGCGTCCGGTGCCGATCCGACCGGCTACGCGCCGTGCGTGCTCGGGCACGAGGGGGCGGGGGTCGTCGAGCGGGTCGGGGACGCGGTCTCGCTCGTCCGCCCCGGCGACCACGTGATCACCCTCTTCGCACCCGAGTGCGGCGTCTGCGTCCACTGCCGGAGCGACCGCACGAACCGCTGCATCGCGATCCGCGACCAGCAGGGCCTCGGGCACCTCCCGGACGGCACGACGCGACTCTCGCGCAACGGAGAGCCGCTCCGCCATTTCATGGGCACCTCGACGTTCGCGGAGTACACGGTGATGCCGGAGATCGCGCTTGCCAAGGTCAACCCAGAGGCGCCGCTCGACGGCTGCGCGCCGTTCGCGTGCGGGCTTTCGACTGGGATCGGCGCGGCCCTCTACACCGCGAAGGTCGAGCCGGGCTCGACGTGCGTCGTCTTCGGGTGCGGGCTCGTCGGGCTCGGTGCGGTGATCGGCGCGCGGCTCGGCGGCGCGGCGCGGATCGTGGCGATCGACCTCTCCGAGGAGCGTCTCGCCCAGGCGCGCCACCATGGCGCGACAGAGACCCGGGTCGCCGCTGACGACACGGTCCACTGGATCAAGGATGAGACGGAAGGTTTCGGGGCCGACTACACCTTCGAGGCGACGGGCTCCGTCGCCGTGATGCGCCAGGCGGTCGAGGCGGCGAGGGAGGCATGGGGGCTCGCGACGATGTGCGGCGTCGCAGGCAAGGGGGAGACGCTCGAGATCGTGCCCCGTCTCCTCATCACGGGCCGGCGGGTCGCGGGCTCGTCCTTCGGCGGGGTCAAGGGCCGCAGTCAGGTTCCTGGGCTCGTCGATCGCTGGCTTGCCGGCGAGATCGACGTCGACGCTCTCATCTCGCATCGCCTCCCGCTCGAGCACGTCCAGCGTGGATTCGAGCTGATGGAGGAGCAGAACGGGATTCGCTCCGTGATCAGCTTCGGGTGACGTCGAGCCGGAGCGCCGCGAGAGCGGCGGAGGAAGCCCCGCCAGGGGCCTCCTCCGCGCAGCGGAGCTGCGGTACGAGCAGCGACGCGTCGCTGTCGTGCGCCAGTCGCAGCCCCAGACGGACGAGCCCTGAACCGATCGTCCGTCGAAGATGTCCGGGTCGCGCGTTTGCAGCTGCGCGGTGCAGACTCGCCGTGCGGACAGCCGCGAGCTCGCGCCGAACCTCCGGGTGCTGGTGCTCGAGCATCGGCTTCTCCTCTCGTTCAAGTATCTTTGTATCGAACTACTTTGGATGAGGTTAGTCGAACGAAAGCTTGACGTCAAGAAACTTTGGATGGAGAATCCAGGCGTGACGAAGAGGCGCCCGCCCGCGGAGCCCGACTCCATCGATCCACAGCTGCAGGTCTGGGGTCGCGAGCTCCCCTCGCTCGACCTCGAGACAGAAGGGATCGTGGAGCGGATCTGGAAGCTCGAGCACCACCTCGACCGCTCGCTGCGCGACACGCTCGACGCGCACGATCTCTCGCAGGGCGAATGGCGGCTGATGGGCCACCTGCGGTACGCCGGCAAGCCGTACCGCGGCAAGCCGGGAAAGCTCGCGCAGCATCTCGGGCTCTCGAGCGGCGCGATGACGAACCGCCTGGACAACATGGAAGAGCGCGGCCTCCTCCGCCGGCTCGACGACCCAGACGATCGCCGCGGCGTGATCGTCGAGCTCACCAAGGCGGGCCAGAAGCTCTGGGAGGTGTCGGTCGACGCTCAGGCACAGAAGGAGGCGCTTGTCGCCTCGGCGCTGAACGAGACCGAGAAGCGCCAGCTCAACGACCTGCTCCGGCGCCTGATGAACGCGTTCGAGGCGCTCCATGGGCCTGCACGAAAGAAGAGCGTCGTCGAGTGACGGCGCGCTCAGCCGGGCGACAACGCCCAGGCTCGCGCGCATTCCCCGCGCACGGATGGGGGTAGCGGCCGGACGGCAGGCTGTTCCCGGCTGCGCGGTGTAGACGGGGACCGACGGCCGGGATCCAGTCGTCATGGCCCATCGGCCGGGGTAGACCCGTGACTATCCTCGCGTCCGTGCAGGTGACGCTTCCCGACGGCGCGACACTCGAGCTCGCTGACGGCGCCTCGGCGCTCGTTGCTGCTCGCGCGATCGGCCCAAAGCTCGCCGAGCAGGCGGTTCTCGCCCGCGTCGACGGCGAGGTGCGCGACCTCCGACTGGCGCTGCCGGACGGCGCCCGGCTCGAGCTCCTCACGACCCGGGACCGCGACGATCCCGACGCGCTCGCCGTCCTGCGACACTCGGCCGCGCACCTGCTCGCGGAGGCGGTGCGGCGCCTGTATCCGGGTGTGAAGGTGGCGATCGGGCCACCGATCGCGAACGGGTTCTACTACGACTTCGCGTTCCCCGAGCCAATCCGCGAGGAGGACCTTGCCGCGATCGAGGCCGAGGTCGTGCGGGAGCTCTCGGAGGGGCGCGCCTGGGAGCGCGTGGACGTCGACCGAGGTGAGGCACGCGCGCGCTTCGAGGGCGAGGGCGAGACGTACAAGGTCGAGCTGGTGGACACCGCCGAGGGCGACATCTCGCTCTACACCCAGGGCGACTTCACCGACCTCTGCCGCGGGCCGCACCTGCAGGACTCGAGCCCGATCGGAGCGTTCAAGCTCACCGGGCTCGCGGGCGCCTACTGGCGTGGGGACGAGCGCAAGGCGCAGCTGACGCGAATCTACGGGACCGCGTTCTTCACCAAGAAGGACCTTGACGCGCACCTCGAGCGCCTGGAGTTGGCGCGGGCCAACGACCATCGCAGGCTGGGCACGCAGCTCGACCTCTTCCACTTCGACGAGCGGTCGCCGGGGTCTCCGTTCTGGCACCCGAAGGGAATGGCGATCTTCAACGCCCTCGACGATCTGCGTCGTCGCGAGAACGCCCGGCGCGGCTACTCCGAGGTGAAGACCCCGCTCATCTACGACAAGGCACTCTGGGTGACCTCAGGGCACTGGGAGAAGTTTCGCGAGAACATGTTCCAGATCCCGGTCGACGACGGGCAGGTCTTCGCGATCAAGCCGATGAACTGTCCGGGGCACATGGTGATGTTCGGAAGCCAGCTGCACAGCTACCGCGATCTTCCGGTGCGGTACGCCGAGGCGGCCCCGCTCCACCGCAACGAGCTCGCCGGCACGCTGCACGGGCTCACGCGTGTGCGGTACGTGACTCAGGACGACGCGCACATCTTCTGCACGAGGGAGCAGATCGACGACGAGCTCGACGGCTGCCTCGAGTTCCTCCGCTTTCTCTACGCGATCTTCGACATCGAGCCGCGCGCCGAGCTGTCGACGCGCCCGGACGACAAGCTCGGCTCGGACGCGGAGTGGGACTTCACCGAGGAGAAGCTCATCGAGGCGCTCGCGCGCCACGAGATCGAGTACTTCGTCGGCGTGGGCGAGGGATCGTTCTACGGCCCGAAGATCGACCTCCATGCGACCGACTCGCTCGGCCGCTCGTGGCAGCTCGGGACGATCCAGCTCGACGCGCAGATGCCCGCGCGGTTCGACCTGACCTACATGGGGCCGGACAACCGAGAGCATCCGATCTTCGTGGTGCACCGAGCGTTCTTCGGCTCGCTCGAGCGCTTCATCGGGATCCTAATCGAGCACTACGGCGGCGCCTTCCCGGTCTGGCTCGCGCCGGTGCAGGTGCGGGCTTTGCCGGTCGCCGACGTTCATCGAGAGGCCGCCGGTGACCTGCTCGGCGCACTGGGGCTCGGTGGTGTGCGGGCGGATGTCGACGATCGCGACGAGACGCTCGGCAAGCGGATTCGCGAGGCGGAGCTCCAGAAGATCCCGTACGTCGTCGTCTGGGGAGATCGCGAGACGCGTGACGCGATGGCCGTCCGCCGGCGCGGGGGTCAGGGCGTGGAGTCGATGTCGATGGACTCCCTGGTCGAGGAGATCGCCGAGCAGAGCCCGCTCTCGTAGCGCACGCGGCGAGGCCGCGTGCTCGACAGGCGTTCATCCCTTGCTACGCTACGCACCTGCAAGCAGGAGCGGCATCGCCCCTCACCGCTCCGGCCACCGTGTCGCGCGCGGTTCAACCGAGTCGGATCCGACGAGGAAATGCCGCCGCTGCGTGCAGTGGCGTTTCCGCGACATGAGGAGGATCGACTCGACTTGGTGAGCAGCGTTTGAGACCACGGCGTCGTCCCGAGGACAGGACGCGTCCCGTCGTTCAGCAAGATCGGATCAACGAGCAGATCCGCGTACCGCGGGTGAGGCTCGTTGGCGAGGGCGGAGAGCAGATCGGGATCAAGGACACGAAGGAGGCGCTCGAGCTCGCCTATGCGCAGAACCTCGATCTGGTCGAGGTCGCGAAGGAAGCCGACCCGCCCGTGGCCAAGATCATGGATTACGGGAAGTGGCGCTACGAGCAGGA
>JACDBY010000251.1 GCA_013694685.1 Actinomycetota bacterium | reverse complement strand
AGGGCGATACTAGTCCGCTGATGCCGCACACGACGCCGAAACGGTACGCGGTCGTCTCATGTCACGTCGAACGACCTCTCGACGACCAGATCTGGGGGCGGTTCGCCGCACTGCAGCGGCGTCGGCCGGGCGGATTTCCGATCGCCGCGCTGATGCGCCCTCCCGACGCGGCAACGGGAGAGGACGAGGGGACGTGGCTCGTGCGGGCGCGGGAAGCCGCCGCGCGCGGTCCGCTCGGGCACCACACGCACTGGACGGCTCCCGACCACGCACGGCCCACCGCGGGCGAGACGGGCGAGCGAGTGCTCACCGAGGGCCGGCGGATGCGAGAGCTCGGGCTCGAGCCGTCGCTTTTCTGCGGCGGCGGGTGGTACACGGACATCGAGGTCGCCGAGGCGTGCGCCGAGCTCGGCTACATCGACTGCACGCCTCGCGCTCGGCGACCCCCGTATCTCGCTGCGAACGAGGCCTGGGCCTCGCTCGTCGAGCCCACTCGCATCCGGCTCCCATCCGAGCGCCTTCTCGCAGCGATCCCTACGACGCATTCGCCCGGCGACCTTGCTCGCGATCTCCTGCGCTGGAGATCGCTGCCGCGAACGGTCCACGTCTATTTCCACGACACCGACCTCGCGGATCGCCGCCGAAGCGTCGGCTTGGCAGCGCTCCTCGTCCTTCTGGCCCGTCTCGCCGAGCCGACAGACCTCATGAGACTCGCCGACGTGACGGAAACCGCTCCTGAGGTCTCGTGGTCCACGGTCGCCCAGACGTCCAAGTAACAGACTGTTACTAGGGGTGAGGCTCTGCATTCTGAGGCTGGCTCTAAGCTTCCCTTCGTGTCCAAGGCCGCTCCTCCGGCCGAGACGTCGCAGCCTGCCCCGGTGCCCGCACCGACCGGGCGTGACGTCCGCGCCTCTCGCGTCTACCTTCTTTCCCGCAGGCCGATCCTGGGCCTCGTTCGGCGGGCCCTCTCTGTGCTTGCCCTCGTCGCCCTCGACATCGTCGGTCTCGCGCTCGGCATCTACCTCGCCCTTGTCACGCGCGAGCTCGTTCGCGGCGACGGAAGCATCTTCTGGGGGTTGCTCTGGAGCGAAGGGCCTGCGGAGTGGCTCAAGTTCGCCGCACCCATCACCGTTCTCGTCTTCGCCCAGGCGGGGCTCTACCGGCAACGCGAGCTGCGGCCGGGCGCCGGACGCATCGTCGCCTCGCTGATCGTCGTCGCTCTGATCGTGCTGGCGTTCGGCATCGGGACGGGGTACGACTTCGCGACCTCCGGGCTGATCCCCACCTCCGTCGTGGTCTCGGCCCTGGCGATCGGCCTCTTGCGCGCGTCCTACGAGTCCGTCTCGCTCGAGCTGATGCGGGCGGTGGGAGTCAGGCGCCGCGTCGTGCTCGTCGGGGAGGGAAAGGCACTCGCCGAGCTCCGAAACACGCTTGCCGCCGCTCGCGGCGGGCTGGCGTACGAGTTCGTCGGAGTGGTCGCGCAAGACGGGATTCCGGGCCTGCGCCTGCTCGGAACGCGGGAGGAGCTGAGCAAGGTGCTCGAGGACGTGCGCCCGGACGAGGTGATCCTTTCCGAGGCCCACTTCGACGAGCGGACGGTCCTCGAGGTCGTGGAGCAGGCTCACCGGCAAGGGATCAAGGTTCGGCTCGCCCCCGACACGACCGAGCTCTTGGTGCAGCGGGGCGAGTATGTGCCCGGCCAGGGCGTGCCGCTCTTCGAGCTCCGCCCACCCGTTCTGACCGGGTGGGACTGGGTGGTCAAGCGCGCCTTCGACATCGTCGTCAGCGTCCTCGTGGCGATCTTGCTGCTCCCTGTCTGGCTCCTGATCGCACTGGCCATCAAGCTCGGCTCGCGAGGCCCCGTGCTCTTCGTCGACCGGCGAATCGGGGTCGGCGAGCGAGCGTTCGCGATGCTCAAGTTCAGGACGATGGTCGCGGAGGCGGCCGAGCTGCAACCCAGGTTCGAGGATGCGAACGAAGCCGAGGGAGCGCTCTTCAAGATCCGCGACGACCCACGCGTCACCGGAGTGGGCCGCGTGCTCCGCAGGCTTTCACTCGACGAGATCCCGCAGATCGTAAACGTCCTCAAGGGAGAGATGAGCCTCGTCGGGCCGCGCCCGCTGCCGCTTCGCGACTACCAGCTACTCGAGGACTGGCATCGGGCGCGCTACGCGGTCTTGCCGGGGATGACGGGTCTTTGGCAGATCTCCGGGCGCTCGGGCCTTACCTTCGACGACCTCGTCCGGCTCGACTTCACGTACCTCGAGAACTGGTCGATCTGGCTCGACATCACGATCATCG
>JACDBY010000232.1 GCA_013694685.1 Actinomycetota bacterium | reverse complement strand
GCACGTGACCCAGCAGGTCGTTCTGGACGGCGAGCTTCGGGAGGCCCGTCGCGCCGGCCAGGAACGCACCGTGCATCTTCGTGTAGGTGGTCAGGTTGGCGACGGCCTTCGACTGGCCGGCCTTGTTCTTCTTCGCAAGCGCGACGCGGCACGGATCATCTTCGCGCGTAGGCGGCGATCGGGCCGTCGCGAGCGAGAAGGCGCCAACCGGCCGCGAGGAGCGCAGCCTCGGCCCGGCCGGGGCACGAGGGAGCGAAGAACCGGCTCTGCTCGTAGAGACCGCGATGGACGGTGACGAAGCGGACGCCGAGCTCCGAGGGGACGGTCCCGCGCCCGCACGAAAGACCGCGCAACTCGCGTGACACCCCGACCGCGCGCGTGCGCGCTGTCGTCGAATACCCGAGTGGACGCTCGCGCGGGCTCTGTCGGGCGTAGCCGAGATAGACGCTGCCGAAATGGACGTCGGGTCTAAAGACGGGGAGCTCGAGCAGGCGTCCCTCCCCCCGGATCGCCGCGTACGCGGCATTCGACGTGTCGGCGGTGACCGCGCCAAAGACGGGAACGCGGAGATCGAGCGCGAGCAGGACGAGGACGACGCCGGTCGCAGCGCGAACGGCGAGCTTGTGTTGATTCAACACAAGCGTTGTCCGCGCCGCGTCCGCCGCGAAGGCAACGAGAGCCGCGAGCGCGAGACAGGCGATCGGCATCAGGCGCTCGGGTACCCGCGTCGCGTCGAGGCCGGGGATCACGCGCCACAGCGTCTCGTAGCCGGGAAGGTTGCCGCCGAGCGCGAGCAGGCACGGCACGAGTGTCGCAACGAGCAGGAAGGCAGCGAGCCCTCGGCGCCGACGAATCGCCCAGAGCCCGGCGAGCGCGAGGAGTGGTGTCAGCCAGCCGAGGAAGACGAGCTCCTCCACACCCGAGCCGACCCTACGGGCGACGAAGTCCGAGAGCTCGGCGGAGTAGCGCTCGACCTGGGCGAACGAGCGTCCCGTCCCGATCGAGCCCGCGATCGCCCATCGTTCGACGACGGTCCCGGCGACCGCGGTCGCGAGCGCGACGACACCGGCGTGCGGCCAGAGCGCTCGCGGCAGCCGCGCCCACGCGTAGCCGAGCACGAGCGGGATCACTCCGAGCGCGAGGTGCAGCTGCGCGGAGAGCGGAACCGCGCACGCGAGCGCGCCGGCCAGGAGGAGCCGTCGCCGCTCGAGGGCGAGGAGCAGCGAAGGAAGGAGAAAGGCGGCGAGCCCGAGGAGATGCCCCGTCGACTGGCCGACCCGATGCGGCATCAGGGCGAAGACGGCGCCGCCGACGAGCGCCGCCGGGTGGCCGAGACCGAGCGCGCGCAGCCACCAGCAGGCGAGACCGCCCGCCG
This sequence comes from Actinomycetota bacterium, assembly GCA_013694685.1. Classification (GTDB taxonomy): domain Bacteria; phylum Actinomycetota; class Thermoleophilia; order Gaiellales; family Gaiellaceae; genus Gaiella. Next base: position 2,764 of record JACDBY010000232.1, on the reverse strand, counting down.
CGACGAACGAGAGGAGAACGATCGCGTCGTAGGCCCAGATGTCGCCGAACGCGTGCGCGAGCGGCCAGTAGGGGAGGCCCAGTAGCCATCCCTGGAGGCTCGGCGGCGCCTCCGACTCGGGCTGGAACGAGTACGGGTCGGCGAGCGGGGAGCCGCCCCGCTCGAGCTGGTGGCCGACGAGCCAGAGCGACCATCCGAGCTGCAGGTGATCGCCCGCCGCCGCTTCGCCGTACCCCGCCGCCGGGCGAGCGAGGTAGTGCCCGTCCGCGTGGCGGATCGCTGGCCACGTCGCCCACACCGCGCTGGCGGCGTAGAGCGCGATCGCGAGGACGACGAACGCCGGGCGCGACCGGGCGGATCGTGCAGACTCCGTGCCGGTGCCCACCGCGGGGAATCTACAAAGGACGTCGACCACCCGATGAGCACTCTGCTTGCCTTCCTCGTGGTCTCGGCGGTCGTGATCGTGACGCCCGGTCAGGACACCGCCCTCCTGATCAAGAACACGCTCGCCGGCGGACGCGGGGGTGGGATCGCGACGTCGCTCGGAATCGTCGCCGGGCTCGTCGTCTGGGTGCTCGCGACGAGTGCCGGCCTGGCGGCGCTCGTCGTGGCGTCGGAGCGCGTCTTCCTCATCCTGAAGCTCGTCGGCGCGCTCTACCTCGTATACCTCGGACTTCGCTCCCTCCAGCAGGCGCTAAGGGGCCGAACGGAGGAGGGCGTCTTGCGACCGGCCGGTGGCCTCCTACCCCTGGTCGCTTTCCGGCAGGGACTAGTCACGAACCTCGGGAACCCGAAGATTGCCGTCTTCTTCACGAGCCTCCTGCCGCAGTTCGTCCCGGACGGGACGTTCCTACCGATCCTCGGCCTCGGTCTCCTCTTCTGCGCGATGGGTCTCGCCTGGCTGACCGCCTACGCGCTCCTCGTCGCGCGCGCCTCGGATCACCTACGAGGGACCTCCGTCAGGCGCGCGCTCGATGCGATCACCGGTGCGGTGCTCGTGGCGCTCGGGCTACGGCTGGCGACCGATCGCCGCTAGCAGGTCGCTGCGACATCGCATGGACGTCCGCTGTCTCATGGAGTCACGAGCGCCAGCCGCGGCAGGTAGCTGCGATACCGCCGCGGATCGCGGGTCAACAAGGTCATGCCCTCGACCGCCGCATGGGCGCCGACGTAGAAGTCGGGAAGCGGCGAGCGGCGGACTCCGCCGCCCCGGCGGTACCGGACGAAGCACTTTGCGGCCAGGAAGCCGGCCGCCCACGGCAGCGGGAATCGCTCGAAGACGTCGGCCGGGAGGACAGCGTCGAGCTCCTCGACGCGGGCGAAGCCGACGGACACCTCCGCGTACACGATGGGGTTGATCGCCAGCCGTCCCGTGTCCGCCGCCTTCGCGAGCGCCTCGCTCGACCGATCGCCCCACCGGGGGTCGTCGGTGAGGACGTCGAGCAGGACATTGGAGTCGACGAGCGTGATCAACGACGGGTAAGCGCCATGATCTCGTCGGTCGTGAAGCTGGCAGTCGCGGCTCCTCGCATCCGCCCGACGACGTTCCGCCCTCGTCCGCTTTCAGGTGACTTGCGCATCGTCACCCCGTCGCCGCGGACGTCGAACTCGACCGTGGAGCCCGGGTGGATGCCGAGCCGGTCCCGAATCTCCTGCGGGATCGTGACCTGGCCCTTGGTGGTGACCTTCCTGGACATGGCTGTAGGAGTCATACCAGTAAGTGTATTACCAACCAAGCCTATCAGCTCAACGTGGACAGCACCACCCCTCGACGCGCGGGAAGCCACGTGAGTCGAACTGCGCCGAGATGCCTGCGACGGCGCGAATCCGCCGCGGCGCCGCGGGTCGCACGAAGACCCACTGATCCGCCGTCTCCCAGCCGATCAGGAGCCAGCGACCGTCGGGCGACCACTCGAGCTCCGTGAACACCCCCGTGCCGCTGAAGACGGGTTTACCCGACCGCAGGTGGAAGACGGTGCTCTGGGAGCCGTGGCGACGGATGGCAACGACCTCGTGCGTGCCGGGCCGGAACGCAGCGTCGACCTCCAGGGTTCCATCGGACGGGTCGTCCTGGGCGACCACCCGGCCCCGCTCGTCGAACACGCGAAGTGCGTAGGCGGAGACGACGAGCAGGCGACGCCCGTCGGTCGACCATTCGAGCGCGAGCACCGGAAAGTTCAGACCGCGATTCCCGCGCCAGAGGACACGTCCGCTCTCCGTGTCCTGCACGCGCACCTCGCTTGCACTCACATATGCGAGCTCATGGCGCGCACCGGGGCGCCAGGCCAGCGGACCGTCTTCGGCGGGCGAGAGCAGCCGGTCGCCGGTGCCGTCCCCGGCAACCACACGAAGCCCCGTGCGATCGACGTAGGCAATGGTCGTGTCCGTCTGTGTACCCGCCCAACGCGCGTGCCCGGGCGCACGTCGTGCAAGCGACCAGCGCGTGCTTCCCCCGGGCTCGAGCGCGAGGAGCTCGTTGGCGCGCGCCGCGACGAGGTACCGCCCGAACGGCGACCACGACGCCTCGCGGTAGGCTCCAAGTCGCCGTCGCGAGCCGTCCGGACGGACGATCCACGCGGCGTCTTCGGCGTGAATCAGCAGCGGTCCCGGGGCCGGCAGCCGGAAGAGCGCAGGCTCAGCGTCCTCGACACCGACCGCCTCGCGGATCCGCTCCACGACGGCCCGACCGGGTGGGCTGAGCGCGGCGCCGGCGACGATAGCGGCCAGCACGGCTGCGACCAGCGCGGCGGCGAGGCGTCCGGGT
>JACDBY010000163.1 GCA_013694685.1 Actinomycetota bacterium | reverse complement strand
GCGGGTTGCAGGTTTCCTGAAGCCGATTCTCGAGATCCTCGCGGCGATCCCGACGGTCGTCCTCGGCTACTTCGCTCTCACCTTCGTGACGCCACTCCTCCGGGACATCGGGGTCGACGTCGAGATCTTCAACGCCCTGTCGGCGAGCCTCGTCCTCGGAGTTCTGCTGATCCCGACGATCGCGTCGCTCTCCGAGGACGCGATGGCCGCGGTGCCGCGCGACCTCCGGGACGGTGGCTACGCGCTCGGGGCCGACAAGCTGCAGGTGTCGACGCGCATCGTCGTTCCCGCCGCGATCTCCGGGATCATCGCCGCGTTCGTGCTCGCGTTCTCCCGCGCCGTCGGCGAGACGATGATCGTTCTCATCGCGGCCGGCCAGCTGGCGCAGATCACGTTCGATCCCCGGGAGACGATCGAGACGATGACCGCGTTCATCGGCGCCACCGGCAACGGCGACGTCCCGACGGGATCGATCGAGTACAAGACGATCTTCGCGGTGGGGCTCACGCTGTTCGTCATCACCCTCGTCATGAACCTGATCTCGATCAGACTCGTTCGCAAGTACCGCGAGGTCTACGAGTGACCGTGATCGAGCCCCACGTCGAGCGCGACTTCGAGCCTGCTCCGGAGCAGTTCGGGCGGCGGAGCCAGGCCTGGAAGAACCGGCTGTTCAAGACGGCGATGCTCTTCTCGATGTTCGTCGCGTTCGGCACTCTCGCGGTGCTGCTCGTCGACACCGCCGTCACCGGGTGGCCGGCGCTCAACTCGCAGCTGTTGACCGGCCTGCCGTCCACACTCCCGGAAGAGGCAGGCGGGCGGCCCGCGATCCTCGCGACGCTCTACCTCGGCGCGCTCGTCCTCTTGCTCTCCGTGCCGATCGGAGTGCTCACGGCGATCTATCTCGAGGAGTACGCAGACCGGACGCGGTGGTGGAACAGGCTCATCGAGGTCAACATCCAGAATCTCGCGGCGGTGCCGTCGATCGTGTACGGGATTCTCGGGCTGGCGTTCATCGTCCGTGGAATCGGCGTCGGCCGCGTTGTCTTTGCGGGCGGACTCATCCTCACGCTCGTGGTGCTCCCCACCGTCGTCGTGGCCTCGCGAGAGGCAATTCGTTCCGTGCCGGACTCGATCCGGCAGGGTGCATTTGCTCTCGGCGCGACGAAGTGGCAGGTCGTCTGGCGCCAGGTTCTTCCCGCGGCAATTCCCGGCATGGCCACGGGGTCCATCCTCGCGCTCTCCCGTGCGGTGGGCGAGACGGCGCCGCTCATCATGGTCGGCGCCATCACCTACGTCGCGTTCAACCCGGAGCTCTTCGGCCCGTACACCGCTCTTCCCGTGCAGATCTACAACTGGACGAGACAGCCTGATCCCGGTTTCCAGACGCTCGCGGCGGCCGGAGCGATCGTGCTGCTCGTTATCGTCCTGAGCATGAACTCCGTGGCAATCTTCCTTCGCAACCGCTATCGCAGGCAGTGGTGAGGCAATGACGCAGATGGAAACGCCGCAAATCGACAACACGCGTATCGCGGAAGCTTCACGAGGAGCTCTCTCCCGGGACGACATCGAGCGCCGTGAGAAGGTGTTCTCCGTCGTCGATCTCGCGGTCTCGTACAGCGGGAAGGTCGCTCTCCAGGACGTGCAGCTCGACGTTCACCGGAACACCGTGACCGCGTTCATCGGGCCGTCCGGATGTGGAAAGAGCACGTTCATCCGCTGCTTCAACCGAATGAACGACCTGGTGCCCGGGGCGAAGGTCGAGGGTACGGTTCTCTACCACGGAGCTGATCTCTACAGCGACGACGTAGACCCGGTCGAGATCCGTCGCCGAATCGGCATGGTCTTCCAGAAGCCGAACCCGTTCCCGAAGTCGATCTACGACAACATCGCCTTCGGCCCTCGCGTGCTTGCGATGAAGGGGGATCTCGACGAACGCGTCGAAGGGGCTCTGCGGCAGGCTGCGCTGTGGGACGAGGTGAAGGGCCGGCTAAAGGACGGTGCGCTCGGACTCTCCGGCGGGCAGCAGCAACGCCTGTGCATCGCACGCGCCCTCGCCGTCGAGCCGGACGTGATCCTGATGGACGAGCCGGCCTCGGCCCTCGACCCGATCTCGAC
>JACDBY010000140.1 GCA_013694685.1 Actinomycetota bacterium | reverse complement strand
GCGCCGTTTCGGTCGCTGGCCCGCAGGCTGCTCGAAAGCGACGGCTTCTCAGTCGTGGGCGAGGCTGCCGACGGGGCGTCGGCGCTCGCCTCGGCGGCGGAGCTGCGGCCTGATCTCGTGCTGCTGGACGTGCAGCTACCCGACGTGAACGGCTGTGACATCGCGCGGCTGCTGGCCGAGCGGGCCGGTTCGCGGGTCGTTCTCGTCTCGAGCCGCGAGGCGTCGACCTTCGGCCGCCGGCTCGGCGAGTCGGGTGCTGTCGGCTTCATCGCCAAGGACGGCCTCTCCGGCGCCGCCGTGCGCGCCCTGCTGCTCGACGGGTCGTGAGCGGGCTGCGGCTCGTCGTCTGGCCGGTCGCCGCAGCCTGGATCCTCTGGGTCGCGCTCGTAGCCGGCGAAGCCGGTGTCCGGCGCGACTACCTGCTCCTCGTCTGCGCTGTCGCGGGCGCCTACATCGGGCTCGGCCTGCTGACCTGGACGAGGCGGCCGGGGAACCGGGTCGGGCCGCTGATGGTCGCGCTCGGGTTCGCGTGGATGATCGCGCTGCTCCGCTACTCGGAGGACTCGCTGCCCTGGACGCTCGCGCTCGTCCTGTCCTCCTTGAGCCAGGCGCTGCTGGTACACCTGCTGTTCGCGTACCCGTCCGGCCGGATCCGGTCGGGGCTCGAGCGTGCGGCTGTTGCCGTCGCCTACGCGGACGCGGTGCTGGTCTCGCTCGTGATCGCGTTCGTGCATCGCGATCCCGCCTCGCAGGGGTACGAAGGTTTCCCGCGCAACCTCGTGCTGCTGAATCCGAGTGTCGAGGCCTGGCGCACCCTCAACGACTGGCGGGACGTCGTGCGTGTTGGTCTCGCCCTGGCGATTGTGGTGCTCGTGGTGCGGCGGTTCGCCGCCGCGACGACCGCCGCGCGCCGGCGCTTCACCCCCGTGCTCCTGGCGGGGTTCCTGGCTGCGCTGCTCTTCAGCACCGGGTACACGGCCTTCGGCTACGTGTCGAGCCTCGCCCCGGACTTCTTCTCCGACTGGCGCAGCACGCGCTGGATCGTTGCAATCGCCTACGGGCTGATGCCGATCGGCTTCACGCTCGGGCTCTTCCGCACCCGACTCGCGCAGCACGCAGTGGCAGGGCTCGTCCTCGACCTGGACCGTGCGCCCACCTCCAGGGCGTTGCAGGCCCCGCTCGTTCGTGCTCTGCGGGATCCCTCGTTGACGTTGGCGATTTGGCGCCCTGGCGAGCGGCGCTTCGTCGATCCGGAGGGGCGAACGGTCGAGTTGCCCGCGGAAGGAGCGAGCCGGGCGGCGACCATCCTCGAGCGCGACGGCCGTCGTGTCGGCGTGCTGATCCACGACGCCGCGTTGCGCGACGACCCGGAGCTCATTGAGGCCGCCGGTGCGGCGACCCGGTTGGCGCTCGACAACCAACGCCTCGCCGACGAGCTCCGAACCCAGCTCGACGAGGTGCGCGCGTCGCGAACCCGGATCGTCGAGGCGGGCACTGCCGAGCGGCAGCGGCTGGAGCGCAACCTGCACGACGGCGCCCAGCAGCAGTTGGTCACACTGGCCCTGCTGCTCCAGCTCGCCCGCACACGGCCGAGCGTCAAGACGGACGAGGAGCTCGCCGAGACGCTCGAGGAGGCCGGGCGGCTCGCGCGGGCCACGCTCGCCGAGATCCGCGCGCTCGCGCACGGCCTTCACCCGGCGATTCTCACCGAGGAAGGCTTGGGCGGCGCACTCGAGTGGCTTGCGCAGAGCGCTCCTGTGCCCGTGCGGGTCGAGGTTGCCCCGCGCGAGCGGCTCTCCGAGCCGGTGGAGGCCGCCGCCTACTTCGTCGTCAGCGAGGCACTGACGAACGTCGCCAAGTACGCGAGGGCGACCGAAGCCACGGTCAGCGCGGTGCGCGCGAACGGCCGCCTTACGGTCGAGGTTCGCGACGACGGGGTCGGCGGGGCCGATGCCGCTGGCGGCTCGGGGCTCCGCGGGCTCGCCGACCGTGTGGCGGCGCTTGATGGCCGATTTGCGCTCGAGAGCCCGCCTGGGGGTGGAACGTGCGTCCGGGTGGAGCTCCCGTGCGGGTAGTCCTCGCCGACGACTCGGTGCTCGTCCGCGAGGGCGTCGCACGCCTGCTCGGCGAGGCTGGCTTCGAGATCTCGGCCACCGTTGGTGATGCGGAGGAGCTGCTCACCGCGGTTGCACGCACGGGGCCAGACGTGGCGATCATCGATGTCCGCATGCCGCCCTCGTTTACCGACGAAGGACTCCGTGCTGCTGAGACGATCCGTGCGCGGCACCCGAACGTAGGCGTACTCGTGCTCTCCCAGCACGCGACGCTGCCGCAGGCGCTCCGGTTGATCGGCCGCGGCAACACCGGCGTCGGCTACCTGCTGAAGGATCGAGTCGCGGACCTCGACGACTTCCTCAGCGCCGTCCGCCGGGTCGGCGACGGCGGGTCGGCCGTCGACCCCGAGGTGGTCGCGCAGCTGCTGCGAGCCGCCGAGGCCGGCAGCGCGCTCGAGGAGCTGACCGCGCGCGAGCGCGAGATCCTCACGCTGATCGCGGAGGGTCGCTCGAACCAGGCGATCGCAACAACGCTCTTCCTCGGGATGAAGACGATCGAGACGCACATCAAGAACATCTTTCTCAAGCTCGACCTCGCACCCGCGTCCGACGACCACCGGCGCGTGCTCGCCGTGCTCGCCTACCTGCGCTCGCCGTAGCTCCGGGTCAACCCTGATTCCGGTGCGCGTTCCGGGCTGTCCCTGACGACAGCTCACGGTCGATCCGCCAGCATCACGGGCGTGGGATGCCAACGAAAGGGAGGAACCATGAAGCGACTCGCACTCCTGGCGGTCTCCGTCGCACTGCTCGGCGCGGTCGGCTCCGCTCAGGCCACCTATCCCGGTTCGAACGACGGCCGGGTCGCGTTCGGCTCCGACGTGGGTGGCAACACGGACATCTACTCGGTGCTGCCGAGCGGGCAGGCACTCCACCGGTTGACCGACGACCCGCTCTTCGACGCCTGCCCGGCCTACTCGGCGGACGGCAAGCGGATCGCCTGGTGCCACGGTGTTCGCGCCCGCGGCGGCGTGATCGAGATCTGGACGATGAAGCAGAACGGAGAGGACAAGCAGCAGCTCACGAGTCTCGGCGGCCGGATGACCTTCCCGGACTTCTCGCCGGACGGGGAGCGGATCGCGTTCGCCGGACGGCTGCCGGGGGCGACGAATGACGACGTCTTCGTCGTCAACGCCGACGGCAGCGGGCTCGTGCAGCTGACCAACGATCCCGGTAACGACAGCCTGCCGGCGTATTCGCCAGACGGCTCGAAGCTCGTCTTCATCAGCAACCGCAGCGGGCTCGCGCAGGTCTGGGTGATGGACGCCGACGGCACCGACCCACAGCAGCTCACCTTCGACCCGGTCTTCAAGGTGCAGGTGCCCGACTGGAGCCCGGACGGCTCGAAGATCGCCTACGCTGCCGGCGACCCCGGCGATGTCTGGGTGATGGACGCCGACGGCACCGACGCACACCCGGTGATCGCGTCGCCGACGGACGAGTTCGGGCCGGCCTGGTCGCCGGACGGCGAGCAG
>JACDBY010000113.1 GCA_013694685.1 Actinomycetota bacterium | reverse complement strand
ATCCTCGCGAGCCGCCGCAGCCGGTTCATGCCCATCCCGCGTGCGGACTCGAGCACGGCGCGATCCACGCTGCGCAGGCCGACGACGGTGTTCCGCAGGATCGGGAGCATCGCGTAGAGCACGAGCGCAACGAGCGCGGGCTTCGTGCCGAGCCCGAGAAAGGGGATCAGGAGCGAGAAGAGCGCGAGAGACGGAATCGTTAGGAAGGTGCCGACGATCGAGAGGACGACGGCTGCGAGCCGCTCGCGGCGGTAGACGAGGATCGCGGTCACGAGCGAGATCGCCGTTGCGATCACGATCGCCGACAGCACGATCTGGGCGTGAGCGATCGTAAGGTCCAGGAGGTGGCCCTTGCGAACGTTCAGGTAGTGCAGGAACTCGCCCATCAGCCCCTCGCCCCGGCGGCCGGCCGTTCCGGAGGGGCAGCCTGCCAGCCGATCGAGGCCGAGAGCTCGTCGGCGGCGAGCTTCAACTGACTTCCCGCCCGCTGCAGCTCCTTCGAGAAGCGGAACTTCGGGCCCGAGACATTGAGCGCGGCCACGATCCGTCCCCCGAAGTCGCGGACGGGGGCGGCCACGGCGACGAGGCCGGCTTCGAACTCCTCGTCGACGAGTGCGAACCCTCGCCTGCGGGCAGCAGCGATCCGTTCGTACAGCTCGTCGATGGAGCGCGCCGTCTTCGGTGTCGCGGCCACGAGCTCGACCCCCCGAAAGAGCTCCGCCAGCCGGTCGCGATCGTGGTCGAGGAGGAGGGCGCGACCCGACGAGCTGGAGTAGGCGGGGACGGTTCGTCCGACCCAGCCGGCTGCCTGGATCGTCCGGTCGGGTGCTTCCGAGCGAACCGTCAGCACTTCCGCGCCCTGGAGCACCGAGAAGTGAGCCCGTTCCCCGAGGTCGCGCACGAGCTGCTGCAGGACGGGATCGACCGCGGCGACGAGAGCCGCGTTGCTCGCGCGCCCGGCCATCGTGAACAACCGCCAGCCGAGCCGGTAGCCGAGCGTCGTCGGATCGCGGTCGACGAGTCCGTACTCGGCCAGGACGCGCAACGCCCGCGACACCTGCGACTTCTCGCGTCCCACGAGCGAGGCGATCCTCACCACGCCCGGTGCCTCACCGCCCTCTGCCCCGTCGTCTTCGAGGGCCAACAGGATCGCGAGGCCACGTCTCAAGCTCGTTGCTTCCTCCGCAACCACAGTTGCGAGTCTACGATGCTCGCGCCGGAAGTTGCAAGCGACGCGATCGCCACGCAGGCACGACGACCTTCGAGGAGTGAGATGCCCGACACCGCCGTCACCGACCGTCGCCCGAAGCAGGGGCTGTTGGAGCGCCTGGAACGCGGGCCGGTGATCTGCGCCGAGGGCTACCTGTTCGAGCTCGAGCGCCGCGGCTTCCTGCAGGCGGGCGCGTTCGTGCCCGAGGTCGTGCTCGAGCACCCGGAGCTCGTCGCGCAGTTGCACCGGGAGTTCGTCCACGCCGGCTCCGACGTGGTCGAGGCGTTCACGTACTACGCGCACCGCGAGAAGATGCGTCTCATCGGGAAGGAGCACCTGCTCGAGGAGATCAACCGCAGGGCGCTCGGGATCGCGAAAGAGGTCGCCGACGAGGAAGGCGCGCTCTTCGCCGGCGACATCTGCAACACGAACGTCTTCGTGGCGGATGCGGAGTCGCGGGGCGCCGTCCGGGCGATGTTCGAGGAGCAGGTCGGCTGGGCGGTCGAGGCGGGCGTCGACTTCGTGATCGGCGAGACGTTCTCGTGGGGCGAGGAGGCGCTGATCGCGCTCGAGACGATCGAACGGGCCGGGCTGCCGTCGGTGATCACGCTGGCGATCCACCGCGAACCGGAGACCCGCGAGGGCTGGACTCCCGCCGAGGCGTGCAAGCGCCTCGCCGACGCTGGCGCCGACGTCGTCGGCCTCAACTGCATCCGTGGCCCGAGGACCATGCTGCCGCTGCTCGAGACGATCACGGCGACCGTGCAGGGGCATGTCGCCGCCCTCCCGGTGCCCTATCGGACGACCGAGAACGAGCCGTCGTTCCAGTCGCTCACCGATCCGGGCTGCGACTGCATCCCCGGCGGCCGTCCCTTCCCCACTGCGCTCGATCCGTTCACCTGCAACCGCTACGAGCTCGGTGAGTTCGCACGAGCCGCAGTCGCGCTCGGGGTCGACTACCTCGGGATCTGCTGCGGGGCGGCACCGCACCATGTCCGCAGCCTCGCCGAGGCACTCGGCCGCACCCCTCCGGCGAGCGCCTACTCGGCGGACATGTCCAAGCACGCCTTCCTCGGCTCGGACGAGCAGCTGAAGACCGAGAATCTTTCGTACGCCGACAAGCTGTAGCGGCCGCGCGGACTCGCACGTCGCGAGAGCTGCGCGGGAAGGAGACGAACCTCGCCGCGCGAAGGAGGTTCGTCCGTGGGGTGGCGATCCGACGATGTGTGGCTCGAGACGGATCTCCTCTGGTTCCGCGAGCAGCCTGCGCTTGCGTTCGCTCGTCCTGCACACGTCTTTCGTCCGGCCCCGCTCACGCCCGCCGAGACGGGGCTCGAGGCTTCCCGGAGACGGCGGCTCACCGCACAGGCGGCCAGGAGACACCGGCTCGCGACGCGCACGGTGCCGGCCGTGGCGCTCGTGCTCGGGTCGGCCACGATGCTCCCGCTCGCTGCCTTGCGACAGGCGGGCGCGGCACAGGGCAGCGCCGGCTCGCTCGCGGAGGATCCGCCGAGTCTGACCTTCCGGCTTCCAGGCTCCCGCTTCGAGCCGCCGCACGCGCCGGTTGCGAGGACGCGCCCGACGGAGCCGCAGGCCCGCGGCGGAGCACGTGAGCCCGTGCAGGTGGACTGGAACCGCGCCACCTCGATCGGCCTCCCGTACTCGGGCCGACTCGTGGACGGCACGCAGCTCCCCGTCGAAGGCCCCGACTGGGTCACGTGGAATCCGAGCACGGACTCGAGGCCGAACGTTCCGGGCCGCCTCTACGGCAACGAGCGCACGATTCGAACAGTCATCTCCGTGCTGGCCGACTATCGCGCGACGCACCCGGACGCGCCACAGGTCGTCGTGGGCGACATCAGCTTCCGCGGCGGCGGCGCGATGGACGAGCACGTCTCGCACCAGAACGGCCTCGACGTCGACGTCTACTACCCGCGTCTCGACGGGTGGCTGCG
>JACDBY010000226.1 GCA_013694685.1 Actinomycetota bacterium | reverse complement strand
GAATGCTGGTGCTCGGCTGCCTCGTGCCGGCCTTCGCGCTCGCGGTCGAGGCCGGCACCGACTCCGAAGGAGGGGCCGCCTCGTATCGGTACACGGAGGACGTCAATGTCGCGTGGGACGCGGGACCGCTCGGCGTAGCCGCGCTCGTCGGCGGCGTGCTCGTGGTGGCCGCCGGGCTCGCAGGGCTCGCAGCGCGCCGTGGCCGGGCACGAACGAAAGGATGGCTTGCAGGCGGCGTGCTCGCCGTCTCGATCGGGCTCCTTCTCCTGCTGGGTTTCGCCACATCCGGCCTCTCCCGGTGGACGTCGGACGCCGACCTGTACCCGGGACAGGACCCCGGCCCGCTCGTCGAGGCCGCCGTCGACCGGCTGCAGGACGAGGGGGCCGCGTCGTCCGAGGCTCGCGACCCGCGCTGGCACCTGGTCGGCGGCGAGCATCGCTACGGGACGGGAGGAGAGGCGGCTGGACCACGCTCTCCTGGTCGACCCTGGCCCTTTATTGGCTCGGCGCGTATCGTGTGGCGCGACTACGACTCGGGCCGTGGCTCGCGGCGCTGACCGTGGTCGCGACGAGCGCCGCAGGGTTCGTCTGGCTCTTCCTCCGGTTTATCGACGCGCTCGAGCCCTGATCACCGCTGCCAGGGTGGCGCGCTGTCGACGTCGAGCTCGTAGCGCTCGATCGCCTGCTGGACGACCGACGCCTCGATCGCCCCGCCGCGCGCGAGCGCCTCCAGCGCGGCCACGGCGACGTGATGACGGTCGACCTCGAAGAACCGTCTCAGTGCGACGCGGTAGTCGCTGCGGCCGAACCCGTCCGTGCCGAGGACGGTGTAGCTCCCGGGCACCCACTGGCGAATCTGGTCGGCGAACGCGCGCATGTAGTCGGTCGCCGCGATGACCGGCCCCTCGCCCCTGCCGAGCGCCCCCTCTACGTAGGCCGTGCGCGCATCCTCGGTGGGATGCAGCCGGTTCCAGCGCTCCGCCTCCATCGCCTCACGGCGGAGCTCGGTGAAGCTCGTCACGCTCCACACATCGGCCACGACGTCGAAGTCGCTCCCGAGGAGCTCGGCGGCCGCCAGCACCTCGCGCAGGATCGCTCCCGAGCCGAGGAGCTGAACGCGCGCCCCCTCGCCCGATCCTTCGCGTACCCGGTAGAGACCCCGCAGGATCCCCTCCTCGACGCCCTCCGGAAGCGGGGGATGGACATAGTTCTCGTTCATCACGGTGAGGTAGTAGAAGACGTCCTCCTGCTCGGTGCACATGCGCCGGAGGCCGTCGCGCACGATCACGGCGAGCTCGTACGCGTACGTCGGGTCGTACGCGCGACAGTTCGGGATCGTCGCTGCGAGGAGGTGCGAGTGACCGTCCTCGTGCTGGAGGCCCTCCCCGTTCAGCGTCGTGCGACCCGAGGTACCGCCGATCAGGAAGCCACGGGCCCGGCTGTCGCCGGCCGCCCAGGCGAGATCGCCGATCCGCTGGAAGCCGAACATCGAGTAGAAGATGTAGAACGGGATCATCGCGACCCCGTGGTTCGCGTACGACGTCGCCGCCGCGATCCACGACGAGAACGCGCCCGGCTCGTTGATGCCCTCCTGAAGGATCTGACCGTGCTGGTCCTCGCGGTAGAACATGAACTCCCCGGCATCCTCGGGCTCGTAGAGCTGCCCTACCTGCGAGTAGATCCCGAGCTGGCGGAACATCCCCTCCATCCCGAAGGTTCTCGACTCGTCCGGGACGATCGGGACGACGCGGGGGCCGAGGTCCTTGTCGCGAACGAGCCCGTTGAGGATCCGGACGAACGCCATCGTGGTCGAGTTCTCGCGCTCGCCGCTCCCCTCCAGGACGTTCGCGAACGGCTCCGGCGTCGGTAGCGACTCCGCGCCGCTGTGCCGGGCGGGGAGGCTCCCGCCGAGCTCCTGCCGGCGCTCGAGCAGGTACCGGAGCTCGGGGCTCTCGTCCTTCTCCGGACGGTGGAAGAACGCCCCCGTCGCCTGCTCGTTCGTGAGCCGCAGACCAAGCCGGTCGCGGATCGCGAGCCTCGCCTCGTCGTTCATCGCCTTCTGCTGGTGCGTGATGTTGCGGCCCTCGCCGGCGACACCCATCCCGTAGCCCTTGATCGTCTTCGCGAGGATCACGGTCGGCTGCCCCTTGTGCCGGACGGCGGCGTGGTAGGCGGCGTACACCTTCTTCGGGTCGTGCCCGCCGCGTGTCAGCGCCCAGATCTCCTCGTCCGTCCAGTCGGCGACCATCGCCTTCGTCTCCGGGTAGCGGCCGAAGAACTTCTCGCGGACGAAGGCGCCGTCGTTCGCCTTGAACGTCTGGTACTCGCCGTCCACGCACTCCTCCATGAGCTGCCGCAGCACGCCCTCGTCGTCGGCCTCTAGCAGCGGATCCCAGTTCGAGCCCCAGATCACCTTGATCACGTTCCAGCCGGCGCCGCGGAAGTTCGTCTCGAGCTCCTGGATGATCTTCCCGTTGCCGCGGACGGGGCCGTCGAGCCGCTGGAGGTTGCAGTTGACGACGAAGACGAGGTTGTCGAGCTTCTCGCGTCCCGCAAGGGAGATCGCGCCCATCGACTCCGGCTCGTCCATCTCGCCGTCACCCATGAACGCCCAGACGCGGCGGTCACCCTGCGGCACGATCTCGCGCGCGTCGAGGTACTTCATGAACCGCGCCTGGTAGATCGCCATCAGCGGGCCAAGCCCCATCGAGACCGTCGGGAACTGCCAGAACTCGGGCATCAGCCAAGGGTGTGGATACGACGAGAGACCGCCGCCGCCGACCTCCTGCCGGAACCGGCGCAGCTCGTCCTCGCCGAGGCGCCCCTCGAGAAAGGCGCGAGCGTAGATGCCGGGCGACGAGTGGCCCTGGATGTAGACGAGATCCTCGAGCTGGTCGCCCGTCCGCGCGCGCCAGAAGTGGTTAAAGCCGACTTCGTAGAGCGTCTCGGCCGACTGGTAGCTCGCGATGTGCCCGCCGAGCTCGGTCGACTCGGCGTTCGCCTGGAGGACGATCGCGACCGCATTCCAGCGCACGAGCGCCGTCGCGAGCCGCTCGAGCTCGGGATCGCCGGGGAGCTCGGGCTCGTCCACCGGGGGGATCGTGTTGACGTACGGGGTGTCGATCCCGGCGATCGTGCGGACGCCGAGATCCTGCGCGTGATCGACAACGCGGTCGAGGAGGTACGACATCCGGTCGCGGCCGTCGAAGCCGACGACCGCGTCGACCGACTCGAGCCACTCCTTCGTCTCGACCGGCTCGAGATCGGGTGTGTCGGGCGCGTCGATGCTCACCGCCTAAGTGTTCCAGCAACCGCATGCCTGCCGGGCGGTTCCGCAGACACCACTACCGATCCATCGCCTCAGGGCCTGCTCCAGCGGGCATGTTGTGCGCATCCCGCCACCTCCCAAACTGGGATCTAAGTTGATACCATGTTGGGATGAGCAGACAGCTAACGGTTCGACTCGCCGACGATCTCGTCGAGTTCATCGATCGGCGCGTGCGTCGCGGTGCGGCCACCAGCCGAGCCGCGGTCATCGCGGCCGCCGTCGAACGCGAGTGCCGCCTCGAGATCGCGAGACGCGACGCAGAGATCCTCGCAGGCGCACGCACGGGCGACGACCTCGACGACCTGGCGGCGTACGCGGCTCGAGCCGAACTGACCGATCTGCGCTGATGCGACCGATCCACCTCGCTCGGCTGGACCAGGAGCGGCCCGTGCTGATCCTGACGCGAGAGCTCGTCCGCCCACACCTCGCTCGGGTCAGCGTCGCCCCGATCACGACCACGATCAGAGGTCTATCCAGCGAGGTTCCCGTCGGGTCCGCCAATGGGCTCGACAATGACTCCGTCGTCAGCTGCGACAACATTCTGACGGTTCCCGTCTCCACACTCGGGCGTCACGTCGGCTACCTGCTCCCTGCCCAGGAAGCACAACTGAGTGAGTCGATCCGCGCCGCGTTCGATCTCGTCTAAAAGGCACGCCCCCGCACTCAGACCTCGCCCTCGAAGGTGTCTCGCAGGTAGGCGAGCCGCGCCTCCGCATCACGCCGCGAACGGAGGAAGCGGATCCACGCGGCGCGCTCGTGCGCGACGACGCCGAGCTCCCAGAAGCAGAAGGTCGGTCGGTGGCTGCCCTCGAGCGGCCACGGGTGGAAGTCGGGATCGCCGTCCCCGTCCTTCGCCCACACGGTCTCCCACAGCTCGTTGCCATTCCGCCACGTCGAGACGAGCAAGAAGTGAAAGCCGTCGCCGCAGCGGTGGAGGATCACGAAGCCGGAGACCCCACCGAGCCGCAGCTCGCCGAGGCGGTCCGCCTCGGCCAGCGCGTGACGCGCGAGCAGCATCGTGTCGGGCTCGATCGGGCGATCGACCGGCGCGATGTCGTACCACTTGAGCACCGCCTCGCCGAGAGCGATGCTCGGCCGCGTGAGCGCAAGCTTGCCTGCGTGACTGTACGCCTCGTCGACGTCCGGCGTGAGCCGTTCGACGACGCTCATCGACCGACCTCTGCCCGCTCGAAGTCCATGATCCAGTTCGTCTCCCACGTCCCGCCACCGTCGTCGGAGAAGGCCTGCTCCCAGCGCGGCGTCGGCGTCGTGATGCCCGACCAGGTGAATCGCACCCGGATCGGCCGTCCCTCGAACGTGTCGTCGCCCTCGAAGACCCCCTCGTCGTCCGCGAACCCGCCGACGACCGGCGGGTCGAGCAGTCCCGGGCGCCTGCTGTCGGCCCAGTAGATCGACCACCGACGCGTGGTCGGATCGAAGAACCGGAACGACATCCCCACGAAGCCGCCGTCGTGCTCCGTCTGGAACTCGTCCTCGTTGCCGAACCCGTCCAGGATCGGTCGTGCCGTCGCCCGCGCCTCGAACGAGTCCCAGGCGTCCGAGCCGGCCAATCTGTGGCGCAGACGTCGGTTCCGCACCACCCAGCTCCCGTGCCAGAAGTCGAAGTCCCGCGTCGTGCCCACGCGCTCGGCCACCGTCCCACTGTCCATCGGAATCGCCTCCCACGTCGTTGACAGGAGCCACGCTACGCGCTAATTAGGGCGTATTCCGCCCTCTATCGATGATCGACTCGGGCGCGTGACGGCGACCCCGACGGCCCGCCTCCTCGAGCTCCTCGAGCTCCTGCAGACGCGCCCCCTCGTCACGGGACGCGAGATCGCCGACCATCTGGGGATCGATGCCCGCACGGTGCGGCGATACGTGGCTGCGCTCGAGGATCTGGGTGTCCCGATCGAGGGCCAGCGTGGCGTCGGCGGCGGCTACCGCGTTCGGCCCGGCTACCGCCTGCCGCCGCTCATGCTCTCCGACGACGAGGCCGTGGTCGTCGTGCTCGGTCTGATCGCCGCGCGGCGTCAGGGTCTCGACACGGCGAGCGGCCACGTCGAGGGGGCGCTCGCAAAGCTCCACCGCGTGCTCCCGGATCTCCTGCGGCGCCGCGTCGAGGCGCTCGAGGAGACGCTCGGGTTCACCTCGGCCGCCCGTCCCGGAGCGCCGGTGGCGGGCGACACGGTGCTCCTCCTCGCCGACGCGATCCGGCGAGGGCGTCGGGTTCGCACCGCCTACCGCGCCTATTCCGGGGAGCGCACGCGCCGGGCGCTCAGCCCGTACGGCCTTGTCGTGCACGCGGGACGCTGGTACCTCGCAGCTCATGACCATCTCCGCGACGAGCTCCGCACCTTCCGCGTCGACCGGATGCGAGCGCTCGCGATCCTCGACGAGGCCACGCTCGCTCCACCCGAAGGGTTCGACGCCGTCGAGCACGTGAGCCGCTCGCTCGCGACCGTCCCACGGGGGTGGCGCGTCCAGGTGACGATCGCGCTCTCACCCGAGCACGCCATCTACCGCGTTCCGAGCTCGCTCGCGGAGCTCGTGGAGACCGACGGCGGCACGCTCCTCCGCATGCAGGTCGACTCGCTCGACTGGATGGCCGGGATCCTCGCCGGCCTCGGGTGCGAATTCACGATCCACGAGCCCGACGAGCTGCGCGCGAGCGTCCGGGCGCTCGGCGAACGGCTTGCGACGAGCGTCTAGCATTCTCGGAGAAGCTCCGATGACACGACAAGCCATATCGGCCGCGGCCATCCTCGCCGCCGCCATCGCACTCGGCGGTTGCGGCGGCGATGAAGACTCGGGAGTCGACACGACCTCCGGTACGAACGCGGGCGCCGTCCTCCCCGGCGGCGGGCTCACGGTCGGCGAGGCGCTCGAGACCGAGGCGGAGCCGCCACTCGCGGTGAACGGCTGGCTCGTGGGCTCCGGCGAGGACGCGCGCCTGTGCTCGAGCTACGAGCCGGACGCCGAGGAGCCCTGCGTCGAGCCCTCCCTCGCGCTCGAGGGCGACCTCGACGCGGAGAGCGGTACGCAGGTGACCCTCCTCGGCGCCGTGGACGACGGGACCTTCCTGGTCTCGGCGACGACGCGCTGACCGGCAGGAGCGGCCGGAGAAGAGATCACCTCCCTCTCCGGCCGCCCGCCAGACCTCACTCGATCCAGAAGACGTGTGTGACGAGGGAGCGGCCCTCGCCCAGATCGGTGCGGTACGTCGACCGGCTGACCCGCTGGGCGGGCGTGAACGATGGCACCGCATCCGGGAGGAACCCGGTGCTCATACCCACCGTCGTCGTGCTGTCCGTGTGTGCATAGATCCCTTCGAGCTGCTGGTAGTCGTGCGTGTTCGGGTGCTGGTTCGACGCCGGGTCGTTCGTATAGTCCATGCACGTTCCGAGGTTCGTGTTGGTGAAGTTCTCGTCCTGATGATCGAGCCCCAGCGTGTGGCCGACCTCCTGGCACATGACGAGGTTCCGCCATGCAGGCGTGTTGTACGTCGCGGTGTTGAAGTACGTGTCGTTGACCTTGACGGTCCCCTGCGTGATGTGACTGCCGTTCGCCCAGATCGAGGCGACTCCGAGCCAGCCGTTCTGGCCGTAGCTGCCGTTGCACACCTCGACCCTGCCGGCGGTGGGCCGGCAGCGACCCTTCGACTGGCCGGCGACGACAGTCGTGTCGAGCACGGTTGACTTCGACCAGTCGGTCGACGTGGTTGCGAGGTACGAGGCCCAGGCGCTCGAGACGTTGTCCCCGAGCTTGAGCGTGAACGAGTTGGTCGTGCGCGCCCAGTGGTAGTTGCCCCACGCGTGGTTCGCGGACGCGGCTCCCACGAGGCCGGCGAACGCGGTCACCGCGATCGCCAGCGCGACGAGCTTCTTCATCGTGCCCCCTAATGTCGATTCGATCGGACAGTCCACAGACCCGGAGGATGATGATCCTGAGCCTGCTCCGTCAAGTCCTCCGATCGAGTGTTTGTGCGTTCGCGCTACCGACGGCCGCGTCGACGAACGCCGCCATGCTCGGATAGACGGCGTCCGGCTCGGCCGAGGCGACGGGTGTCGCGCCCGCGCCGGCGCGATCGTGTCGGCGATCGATCCAGACCGTCGCGAGCCCGAGCCGCTTCGCGGTGACGTGATCGTGGTAGAGGCTCTGGGCGACGTGAAGCCATCGCTCGCGTGGCATGTCGATCATCTCGAACGCGAGCTCGAAGGGCCGCTCGCTCGGTTTGTAGGCCTGTGCCGCCTCGGCCGTCACGACCCGGTCGAACACGACGCCGAGCCGCTCCTGCGAGGCGGCGAAGAGGTCGGCGTCGCAGTTCGTGATCACGGCCAGGCGATACCGCTTCCCGAGTCGCGCGAGCGCCTCGCCCGAGTCGGGGAACGCCGGCCAGTCGCGGACGCTCTCGGCGAACACAGCGACGACGTCGTCGGCGACCTCGACGCCTTCGTGCGCCGCCACGCCGCGGAGGCCGGCGGCCAGCACGTCGCGATAGCTCCTGTAGGCGCCGCTCTCAGCCTCGGCCTCGTGGCGGGCGTACTCCTCGAGGAGCTCGTCGTCCGTGCCCGTCACGCCGGGTAGCGCCTCGCGGAGCGCGGCGAGGAGACCCGTCTCCCAGTCGATCAGCGTGCCGTAGCAGTCGAAGGTGAGGAGGTCGTAGCGGTCGAAGTCGACGCCCATCGCTGCTCTCGATCATCGCAGGCGCCACGCCGGCGGGCCGGACAGTTCCGACCCTACGAGAGCGGTCGCGGCGGCGGGTGGTCAGCCGAGCTTGGCGGCGAGGAGCGGCATCACGTCGTCGGGCCGCGGGTAGCGGCCGAGCATCTTCTTCTCGAAGACGAGCTCGCCGTCGACGTGGACGTCGAAGACGCCACCGGTGCCCGTGACGACCTCGACCGAGGCGATCTGGTGCTCGTACTCCTCGAGAACTCGCGCCGCCAGACCGGTGGCGTTCGGGAGCGCGCTTCAGGGGACGCAGTATTCGATCCGGACGTGCGGCAGGTCGGCCATCCTTTCGAGCCTACCCTGCCCGCGTCGGTCTACGCCGCTCTGAAATCTGCCGTGACAGCCTCCGACGTCTTCGGGGCGTAGTACGACTCGAAAGACCCGGCGACGGGTAGAACCGCGGTCGTGGAGATCGAGCCCTATCGCCAATCCGTCCACGACGAGGTGATGACCTCGGCGCTCGTCCGAGCCGCCGCGTCGCTCGTTGACGACCTGCTCGACCGGCTGCTGCTCGGAGACGACCGGGTGACCACGGCCGCCGAGGGAAAGCGGCTGCTCGACCGGGACGACGATCTCGAGCAGGTCACCGATCGCATCCAGCGCTTCGTCGCCCTCGCGACACCCGCGATCCGCACGCTCGCGCGCGGGGCGAAGTTCACCCGAGTGCCGTGGGTTCTCGTCGCCTCGTCGACGGCCTCGACCGGCATCACGATCCGGTCGGGAGTCCAGGAGGTGCGTGTCCTCGCCTCCCTTGTCGCGCACCGCATCGAGCAGGTAACGGGGTCGCCACCCGACCCCGCGCTCGTCAAGAAGGTGACGCTCGAGCTCTATCTCTCGCCACGCCGCGAGCCAACCCTCTCGAATCTCGACCTGCCAATCGCGAAGCTCGTACGCCGGTGGCTCGTGCGCGGCGTCCTCGGCCGCGACACCCGCAAGGCCGCCGGCAAGGCGCTCGACGCGGCCGAGCGACTCGATGTCGCGCGGATGCTCGCGGGTCGCGCGCCGGCTCGCTAGGAGTCGGTCACGAAGCCGGGCAGGCTCGTCATCGCCCACGAGGCCAAGCAGTTCTGCGGCTTCGGCGCCGAGGTCGCCGCCCACGTCGCCGAGCACTGCTTCTGGGACCTCGACGCCCCCATCGCCCGCGTCGGCGCCGCCTCGCACCCGGTCCCGGACCAGACGGATCTCGAGGCGGCGATGCTGCCCGGGCCGGCTGAGATCACGACGGCAGTGAGGTCGGTCGCGTCCGCCTGACAGCCGTCAGTCAGAGCCCTTCGGAAGGCGCCCTCGCCGAAGGCGCGGCCTTCGGCGAGGGCGAGATCGAGCCTCTTACACGAGCCCTGCGGCTCGCCACTTGCGGAAGATCGTCTTGGCCTCC
Source organism: Actinomycetota bacterium (assembly GCA_013694685.1). GTDB lineage: Bacteria > Actinomycetota > Thermoleophilia > Gaiellales > Gaiellaceae > Gaiella. The sequence continues at coordinate 2,228 of JACDBY010000226.1, read as the reverse complement.
CGGTCGAGGTCGCGGACGGCGTCAGCCGGGGCGATCTTCCCCTGGGCGACCTGAGCGAACATCTGCGGGATCAGGTACCGGTTGAAGATCTCGTCGATCACCGCGTTCGAGTTCCCGGGGTGCCCGACGTTCGTCGTGTACTTCTCCGCGTTGGTGGTCAGGATCGTGTACTTGCCACGCGGCTTGTGCGTGTCCTGCTTCGTCATCGCGCGGATCGTCTTGAAGCCCCCCTTGATCGCGCCCGTCCAGGCGGGGAAGTTGTAGTACTCACTCCGGACGAAGTGCTCCCTGTAGCCGAGCTGTTGGTCGATCAGGAACTTCTTCGCGGCCTCCTTGTTCTTGGCGAACTTCCAGATCACGTACACACCCATCACGTGCTCGTTCCCAAGCCGCGTGACGGGGCCGCGCGGGATCGAAGCCAGCCACGTGTCGTCGGAGAGGCCGGTGTTGCCGGAGTTCTCGGCCGAGCGGGCGATCGAGATCGCGTTGAGTGTCATCGAGAGCCTGCCGGCTAGGAAGGCCTGATTGTTCGAGGCTGCAGTCCAGGCGAAGACCTCGTCGGACATGCCGTTTCGGAAGATGTCGCGCATCAGCTCCAGGGCCTCGATGGCTCCCTTGCGGTTCGACCCGTTGTTGAGGACGATCCTGTTCTCCTCGTCCTGGAGGAAGCCGCCGAAGCAGTAGAGAAGCGAGATGAGCATCATGTTGGAGTCGATCTCGTTCGACATGCCGAGCCCCACGGGATGCCCGGCTCGTTTCAGCTTCGGGGCCCCTTTGCGCACGTCCTCCCAGGTCTTCAGGTTGACGTCGGCTTCGGCCAGGAAGCTCCTTCGGTACTGGACCGGGTCCGGCGCGTAGTTGTCCGGGAAGCCGAAGAACGCCTTCGTCCTGGGGTTGTAGGTGCTCCGCCGCCCCACCCTCGACATCGGCCCGACCTTCTTGGAGACCTCCTGGACGATGTCGTTCAGCGGCAGGACCTGCTTCTGGAACGACGAGGGCGGCGAGATGAACTGGAAGAGGTCGTGGCCACTCTGAGCGGCGACCTCGGATGACGCTGTGCTGAAGAGCAGGGCGTTGTTGATGTGGTCGATCTTCACCTCGACGTCGTTCTGCTCACCCCACCGCTTGACGTAGGTCGAGTCCAGCCACTGGTCGTAGGACGGCACGAAATGGGCCCACTGCAGGATCTTCAGCTCGCCGGAGAGCTGCTTGCCCTGGTAGCGGAGCGGCCCGTAGAAGCCGAGGGACTTGTCCGGCAGCGCGCCGAACATGGTGACCGCAAACGCTGCCGCCCCGCCCCTCTTCAGCAGTTCGCTGCGGCTCAGCTCGGAGCTGTGGCCGTCGAGCTCGCTCGTTGGATCCGACACTTGGACCTCCTTGTTGCGGTTGATGCTCTACCTGAAGGCGCCGCCTGTAAACCCCTTGATGAAACGGTCGAGGAACGAGTTGTAGAGCAGGGCGAGCACGATGCTGGGGATCAGCGTCGCCGCCATCAACGACTGCCAGAAGAAAACGTCACCCCGGATCAGCTCGTTGGGGACGCCGGACGAAACCGTTCGGTTCTCCGTGGACGAGATGAAGGTGAACGCGTAGATGAACTCGTTGACGCAGAGCGAGAAGGCGAAGATGACGACGGTCAGGATGCCCGGCAGCGAGACGGGGAACACGATTCTCAAAAGCGCCTGGATCCTCGAGCAGCCGTCCACGAGGGCTGCGTCCTCGAGCTCCTGCGGGATCGTCTTGAAGAAGCCCATCAGGAGCCAGGTCGCGAAGGGGATCGTGAACGAGGGATAGACCAGGATCAGCGCGAGCAGCGAATTCTGGAGCCCGAGCCTGGCGATCACCGGTGACAGAGGCAGGAAGAGGAGCGTCGGCGGGATCAGGTAGACGAGGAAGATGCCGATCCCGGCTGTCTGGCCCCAGCTACCCGAGAGCCGCGCGAGCGCATAGCCGGCCGGAAGCGCGAAGAGGAGCGTGATCGCGACGACCACGATGCCCACGATCGCTGTGTTCACGATCCAGTTCGGGTACTGGGTGTCCTCGAACAGGAACTCGACGTGCTTGGTCGTCGCCGATTCCCAGAATCTCCACTGGAGCGGATTGAAGACGTAGGGGACGTTCTCGGCGTTGTAGAGGTCGAGGTCCTCCTTGAACATCGTCACGAGCATCCAGTAGAAGGGGAACGCGAGCACTACCGCGAACGGCACCACCACGAGGTAGGTGGGGAG
>JACDBY010000224.1 GCA_013694685.1 Actinomycetota bacterium | reverse complement strand
GCCTACCACCTCGCCGAGCGCGGGGCGGACGAGGTGATCCTCGCCGAGAACGACACCGTCGCCTCCGGCGCGACGGGCAAGGCGCTCGGCGGCGTCCGGCAGCAATTCTCGTCGGCGCCGGAGGTGCGTCTCGCGCAGGAGAGCCTCGCGTTCTTCCGCACGCTCGGCCCCGAGCTCTTCTCGCCGGTCGGGTACCTGTTCCTCGCGACGACCGAGCCGGGTCTCGAGGAGCTGGAGCATCGTCGCGAGGTGCAATGCGCGCTCGACGTCCCTGTCGAGCGCGTCGACCCGTCGCGCGTCGCGGGACTCGCCGTCGGCGACGTGCTCGGCGCTACCTTCTGCGCGGAGGACGGCACTGCAGACTCGGCGGGTGTCGCCCGCGAGCTCGTCCGCCGCGCCGTCAACCTCGGCGTCGAGCTGCACGAGCACACCGACGCGCTCGAGCTCGAGGGGGACGTCCTCGTCCTCGCGACCGGCGCAGCGTCGGCTGCGATCGGCGCGAAGCTCGGGCTCGAGCTGCCTGTCAGGCCGCTGGTACGGCAGCTCGTCGAGACGGCACCGGTCGAGGAGCTCCCCATCGACCTGCCGCTCGTGGTCGAGGCCGAGTCCGGCTTCCACTTTCGGCGCCGGGGCGACGCGCTCGTTCTGGCGATGCCCGAGCCGTCGCACCGGTGGGGACTGGAGGAACGCGTCGACGAGCCGCTCGTCGTGGACTGGCTCCGTCGGCTCGCGGCGCGCTACCCGTCCGCAGCGGGCATCGCCCCTGCCCGCGCCTGGGCGGGTCTCTACGACATGACGCCCGACGCGCACCCGATCCTCGGACCGGTCGCCGACGGTCTCTACGTCGCGTGCGGGTTCTCGGGTCACGGCTTCATGCAGGCGCCCGCCGTCGGCCGGATCGTGGCCGACGAGCTCCTGGGCTGCGATCCGGGTTTCGATCTCTCGCCCTACAGACTCGAGCGGTTCTCGTCCGGGGCGGTCGCACCCGAGACGGCGATCCTCTGACCCACGCGGTAGCGTCCGACCCCGGTGGCGGACGACCTCGATCCTCTCGAGCAGCACCTGCTGGCCGATCTGCGGGCGCTCGAGCCCGTGGAGGACGCGACCGCGATCCCCGCTGAGGCGGAGGTTGCCTGGCGGGCGATGCTCGAGAGCCGCGCGATCGACCATGCCGCCCGCTGGCTCCAGGCCCAAAAGCTCGGGTACTACACCATCGGCTCGGCGGGTCACGAGTCGAACGCGCTCGTTGCGCTCGCCGTCCGACCGAGCGATCCCGCGCTCCTGCACTACCGCTCCGGTGGCTTCTATCTCGCGCGGGCGAGCCAGTGCGGGCACGACGGCGTGCGCGACGTGCTGCTCGGGATGGCGGCTGCGACCGGCGAGCCGATTGCCGGCGGGCGTCACAAGGTCTTCGGTCATCCGGAGCTCGCGGTGATTCCGCAGACCTCCACCATCGCCTCCCACCTTCCCCGTGCCGTGGGGATCGCGTTCGCGATCGAGCGCGCCCGGGCACTCGGCCTCCCGACCACCTGGGAGGACGATGCGATCGTCGTCGCCTCGTTCGGTGACGCGTCCCTCAACCACGCGACCGCCCAGGCCGCGCTGAACGCGGCTGCGCACTTCGCGTACCGCGGGATTCCGCTGCCGATCCTCTTCGTCTGCGAGGACAACGGTCTCGGGATCAGCGTGCCGACGCCCGAGGGATGGGTCGAGCAGTCTCTCCACGGCAGACCTGAGCTCGCGATCGAGCGTGTCGCCGGGCACGAGCCCGCAGCAACGCTCGCGGTCGCGTCCGAGCTCGCGGGCTGGGTGCGCGAGCACCGCCATCCGGCCGTGCTGCACCTGAAGACCGTGCGGTTCCTGAGTCATGCCGGCGCCGATCTCGAGACCGCCTATCGCCCGGCAGCGGAGATCCGCGCTGACCACGACCGCGACCCGCTCCTCGCGACGGGCGCGTGGCTCGCCGCGGGTGGCGCCGCGACCGGCACCGAGCTCGTCGACCAGTACCTCGAGACGCGTGAGCGAGTCCGTGGCCGCGCGCTCGAGACGATGACCGCGCCACAGCTCGCGTCGGCCGACGACGTGATGTGGCCGATCAGCGCGCGTGACCCGGATGCGGTTGCGGCACTCGCCGGCGTGACGCTCTCGCTCGGCGAGGAGCGGCTGACGCTCGCGCAGGCGATCAACGCCGCACTCGCCGGTGAGCTCGAGCGCCACCCAGAGACCATCGTCTTCGGTGAGGACGTCGCCGCGAAGGGAGGCGTCTACGGCGTCACCCGCGGGCTCCAGGCGCGTTTCGGAGCAGACCGGGTGTTCGACACCCTCCTCGACGAGACGACGATCCTCGGTCTCGCGCTCGGCACCTCCATCAGCGGGCTCGTGCCGATTGCCGAGATCCAGTACCTCGCGTACCTCCACAACGCCGAGGATCAGCTTCGCGGCGAGGCGGCGACGCTCCAGTTCTTCTCGCAGGGCGCCTACCGGAACGGGATGGTCGTGCGCATCGAGGGGTACGGCTACCAGAAGGGCTTTGGCGGGCACTTCCACAACGACAACGCGGTCGGCGTGCTCCGGGACGTCCCGGGTCTCGTCATCGCCTCGCCGGCACGACCCGCCGACGCAGCCGCCATGCTGCGTACCTGCGTCGCGGCCGCGAAGGTCGACGGAAGCGTCTGCGTCGTCCTCGAGCCGATCGCCCTCTACCACACGCGCGACCTGCACGAGGACGGCGACGAGCTGTGGCTCGCGGCGCCCGGCGCCGAGCACGTTCCGATCGGCTCGGCCCACACGCACCGTGGTGGCGACGACCTCACGATTGTCACCTGGGGCAACGGCCTCTTCATGTCGCTCCGGGTCGCCCGGCGACTGCTCGAGCGCGGGATCGGCGCGAGCGTGGTCGACCTGCGCTGGCTTGCGCCGCTCCCGATCGACGAGGTTCTCCGCGAGGCGAACGCGACCGGCCGCACGCTCGTCGTCGACGAGACGCGGCGCACGGGCGGCGTGGGGGAGGGCGTCATCGCCGAGCTACTCGACCACGGGTACACGGGCCGGCTTGCCCGCGTCTCCAGCAAGGACTCGTTCGTCCCGCTCGGTGACGCGGCGCGTCACGTGCTTCTCTCGGAGGACGAGATCGCGGCCGCGGCGCTGCGTCTGTACGCCCTGTGATACACAGAAACTGTGATACTGTGCACGCGTGAAAAATATCACTGTGTCTGTCCCCGACCACGTCTACCGCGCCGCCCGCGTGCGGGCGGCGGAGCGCGGGACGTCGGTGAGCGCGCTCGTCGCGGAGTTCCTCGCGGGACTCTCCGAGCGCGAGGCCGAGTTCGCTCGCCTCGAGGCTCAGCGGCGCGAGGTCGTGGCCCGCATCAAGCACTTCCGCGCCGGCGATCGTCTCGATCGCGACGCGCTGCACGAGCGTGCGGTTCGTTGACACGAACGTCGTGCTCTACGCCGTCTCCCGCGATCCGGGCGAGCGGGCGAAGTTCGAGCACGCAAACGCCATCCTCGACTCGCGAGACGTCGCCCTGTCGACCCAGGTGCTGCAAGAGTTCTACGTGCAGGCGACCCGGCCGAGCCGCCTGCATCGGCTGGATCACGCAGATGCAGTCGCGTTCGCCGAGACGCTTCTGGGCTTCCCCGTGCAGGAGATCACGAGCGAGATCGTGCTGGCGGCGTTCGCTCTGAGCGACCGCTTCGGCATCTCGTCCTGGGACGCCGCGATCCTTGAGGCGAGCCGCGCTCTAGGCTGCGACGTCGTCCTCTCCGAGAATCTGAGCGACGGGGCAGACTACGACGGCGTCAGGGTCGAGAACCCGTTCGCTGCCTGACCGCCGCCGAGAACTCCCACCGGTTCTTCTTCTGGCGGCGCAAGGGCAAGCGGCGGCGGCTCGATGACGAGTTCCTCGCCGCCGTCGCCCGCGTTTACCGGGAGGCGGAGGCCAAGGGCTATCCGCCCGCGCGGGCCGTGGCCGAGGCGTTCGGCCTCGTCGAGCCGGCGAGCGCCCGCCGCTGGGTACAGTGCGCCCGCCAGGCCGGGTCGCCTCGGCCCCGCTCCCGGACATGGCGGCACGGCGAACGCGCAACGCAACCCCCGACCACGTGATGCGACGCCGGGAGCCGGAGGAGCGCGTCACCGTCTACCACGGCACCGCTGCCTTCGGCTGGTGTTCGGCTGTGTTGTCTGATTAGGAGACAAAATTACCGAAAATCCCTGCAAATAGAGATGCGACGCGCGAACTCGAACCGCGGGCCCCTTCAGTACGAGTGACGGACGGGGAGGGCAGCCAGTCCCCGCCGATCCCTCCAGGCTGCACAAACAAGCCGCGCCATCGGACTCCGAAGGACAGCGAGGAGCCAGAGGGGGCGTAGCGGTGTTCGGCTGGTGTTCGGGCGGAACTATGCGTCGTGAGCGCTAGCCGCGGAGTCCGGTAAAAAAGGGGAAGCCCGCCATTGCGGACCTCCCTCCTATCTCGCTGTCCGGGTTCCGAGCGGGCGGAACCTCCGGTCGTCCGTCAGACGCTACGGGCAGGTGACCGCCGGGGTGGGAGTGCTCAACGGGTCGCCATAGCCGACTATAAACGTCGCCGTGAACTTGGCCTCACCCACGCCCACGACGCGGGCGGTGGTGTTCGGAATCTCGATGAATGTGTCACCGGCCGCGTACGTCTTCTTAACGCAGTTAGCCCCAGTGTACGACAACGATCCTTGCTGAACCTGAACGATGACGACTCCCGGATGGGTGTGCCAGGCCGAGTCGAAGTTGGATGTCGAAAAGTGTTGGACTCGCATGCGAATGTTGTTGGTGTCCTTCGACACGGAAAGGCTCCACACGTCCGCCAGGCCCGCGCCCGCAAACACGGCGGCCC
>JACDBY010000056.1 GCA_013694685.1 Actinomycetota bacterium | reverse complement strand
GAGCTACATCGACCTGAACTGGGACTTCAGTCAGTTCGATCGCGACAACTCGGCCCGGCACCACACGGCCGGGTACGCGAAGATCGCGAACATCGTCGCGGCGCAGCTCGCCGGCAAGCCGGCTGCGGCGGCGAATCTCGCGGCGGCGGACGGGAAGCTCACGTCGGCCCAGGCGGCCTTCGCCGCGCACGACTACCCGACCGCGCTTCGCCTCGCCCGCGAGGGGTACGAGGCGGTCGTCGCCGGTGCTGCGGCCGCCAACGTGCCAGTCTCGATCGTCGAGCCGAGCACGTGGACGGTCATCTACTCCGGCAAGCCCGGCAACGGCCCGGGGAAGGCGAACGCCAAAGGCCTCTACGCCAAAGACCTGGAGGAGCGGGCGAACATCAAGCGGATGTTCGGGAAGTAACCCGACCTCCGACGTGGAGCACCAACGAGGGCCCCGCACGGGGCCCTCGTTGTGCCGGGTGTCTGTCGAGGGGATGCGCTTCGGTGTCGGACTTCAATCCGACACCTGACGTTCGGCCTCTCTGCGTCGGGACTGGTCAGGTGCCCGACCGAAGTCGGACACCGCTTCTGGACGGCGCGCTGTCAGACGTTGAAGCGGACGTTCAGGACGTCGCCGTCGGCGACGACGTAGGTCTTGCCCTCGAGGCGTTGCGTGCCGCGGCGGGCGGCTTCGGCATGCGAGCCGGCCTCCACCAAGTCGTCGGCCGAGATCACCTCGCAGCGGATGAACCCACGAGCGATGTCGGTGTGGACGGTCGCGGCCGCCTCGAGCGCCGTCTGACCCTGACGGAGCGTCCAGGCGCGCGTCTCCTTGTCACCCGCGGTGAAGAACGCGATCAGGCCGAGCGCGTCTTTCAGACGCCGGACGACCTCGTCGAGCGCCGACGGGCGGTCGCGGAACTCCGCCGCCTCCTCGTCGGGAAGGTCGGCGAGCTCGGCCTCGAGCTTGCAGTCGATCCCACCCGGGCCGTTCTCGACCGCGAGGAGCGGCTTCGTCGTCAGCGGGTCGAGCTCGCCCGGGAGCTCGCCGGGCCAGTCCGCGAGTGTCCGCCCGGCGTCGAGGTGCGCGAGCAACGTGGTCAGAAGCTCGAGCTCGGCTCGCTTCGACGCATCCCCCGACTTGGCCTCCTTCGAGACACGCTCGTGCCGCCGCTCGACGTGGTCGCGGTCTGCGACGAGGAGCTCGAGCTGGAGCGTCTCGAGGTCGTCCGCCGGCGTCGCATCCGGCGAGAAGCCGTCGAGCACGGCGAGGATGGCATCGACCTGGCGGAGGTTGCCGAGAAGCTGCGGGCCTGTCCCCGGTACGTCGACGACGCGGATTGCCGCGGGCGTGACCTTCCGCGCGGAGACGAGCTCTGCGAGTTGCTGCAGCCGGTCGTCGGCGATCGCGGCCATGCCGACGTTCGGCTTCTCGGTCACCGACGCGTACGCTGTGATCTCGGCGCCAGCGCGCGTGAGAGCGTTGAACAGCGTGGTCTTGCCGCTGTTCGGAAGCCCGACGATCCCCACCTCGAGCGCCATGGACGGGTCAGTCTAGGGACGAGGCCAAGCTCAGCCGTAGGCTGCTCAGGGTGCCAGCCGCGTGCGGTCGCGCGGAAATAGCGTCGTCTCCCTGATGTTCTCCGCGCCAACGAGGCGCGCCACCCACCGCTCGAGCCCGAGCGCGAAACCGCCGTGCGGGGGCATCCCGTGGCGGAACGCGGCCAGGTATCCCGCGAACGGCTCGATCTCGCCACCAAGGGCGGCGACGTAGTCCTCGTACCGATGCAGCCGCTGACCACCGGTCACGATCTCGAGACCGCGAAAGAGCAGGTCGAACGAGTTCGAGTACTGCGGTCGTTCCGGCTCGGGATGGGTGTAGAACGGGCGCTTCGCCATCGGGTACCCCGTCACGAACACGAGCTCGCCGTGGTGCTCGCAGAGCCGCCGCTCGTCGGCGGGCGCAAGATCGACGTCGTCGACCCCGGTGTCGGCGAAGTGCACCGAGGGGATCTCGGCCGGAACCTCGGGTAACTCGACTCCGAGCAGGGCGACCGCACGTGGAGCGCGTTCGCGGACGCTCGTCACCATGGAGGCGATGACCTCGCGTACGACCCTCATCACGTCGAGATGATCGGCGACGAACCCCAGCTCGGCATCGAGGGAGGTGTACTCGGCGAGATGGCGGGTCGTGTCGTGGGGCTCCGCGCGAAACACGTGGCCGGTCTCGTAGACGCGCTCGAAGACGCCGACCATCACCTGCTTGTAGAGCTGCGGGCTTTGCGCCAGGTACGCCGTCTGGCCGAAGAAGTCGAGGGTAAAGACGTTCGCGCCGCTCTCGGTGGCCGCGGCCACGATCTTCGGTGTCGAGATCTCCGTGAACCCAAGTCCGTCCAGCGCTGCCCGGAAGCCGGTGAGCGAGGCGGCGGCGACCTCGAACGCTGCCCGCTGCCGCGGATGCCTGAGCGCAACCGCCGCGTGGTCGAGTACGAACGGCAGGTTCTCCTTGAGCTTGGGACGGCGGAGCTCGACCGGTGGCGTCGCGACGGGCTCGGACAGCACGTGGAAGACGGGCTCCCGTAGCTCCGCCCCACCCGGTGCCTGCGGCGCCGCCACCGCGTCGGCCTCGACCTCGAACACCGTCTCGAGCTGGAGCTCGAGCGGCGAGGAGGCGACGATCTGCGCCAGCCCGGCGCGGTCGCGAAGGATGCCGAACGACACGCTGCCGAGATCGCGCTTGGCATGAAGCCAGCCGGCAAGACGGACGCGCGCGCCGACATGAGCGGACACCTCCGAGGACAAGATGCGTTCCACGAGACTCGCCTCCTCACACAGTCGCCCTACCTGTGCGGGCGGGAGGCGCCCCCGCTGTGCCACCGCACTTCGTCGCCGAGGCGACCTCGTTGGCCCGATCACGAGGGCCGGTCGGACGGCTCGGAAGGCGTCACCCTTCGTCTGCGCCGTCATCCCGAGGATAGGCAATCTGGAGCGGAGACTCCACGGGCGCGGCTGAAGCCACGCCCCGGGCGCCACTTCGCCTCGCCCAGGTGCGGGCTTCAGGCCGAGAGAAAGCCCGGCTGGGAGCCTCGCGTGTACCGCTTCAGGTAGACGACGCGCGGCACGACCACCGTGATCGGACCGTCGGTCGTCTCGAGCTCGAGCGTGCCACCGGAACCGGCGGCCACCGCTCGCCCGACCGCGTCGGCAGTCGCTGCAGAGACGACCGCGGCGATGATCTGCCCGCCCTCGAAGGCGAGCTCGATGCGAATCGAATCGTCAGGCAGGGGACACCACCTCGGTCAGGACGCCATGGACGGCGTCGGGATGGACGAACGCGACCTCGAGCCCGAAGAGCCCGCGGCGCGGGCTCTCGTCGATGAGTTGTGCTCCGTTCTCCACGAGCCGCTCGAGCTCGGCGGCGACGTCGTGAACCTCGTAGGCGACGTGATGCATGCCCGGACCCCGCTTCGCGAGGAAGCGACCGACGGTTGTGTCGGCTGCCGTGGGTACGAGCAACTCGATCCGGCTCTCGCCGACGAGGACCGATGCGGCTTCCACGCCCTGCTCCCCGACCGAGTCGCGGTGCTCGAGCGTCCCGCCGAAAAGCCGGCCGTACGTCGCAACGGCCTCGTCGAGATCGGTCACGGCGAACCCCAGGTGGTGCACGCCGCGGAAGCTCACGCAACGATCGTAGTCGGACGGTTCCGCGGCGGGACGAGGACGTCGTCGACGAGCCCGTACGCCACCGCCTCGGTCGGGGTCATGAAGCGGTCGCGATCGATGTCCTCGAGCACGCGCTCCACCGGCCGGCCCGAGTGCGTTGCGATGAGCTCGGCCATTTGCCGCGTCGTCGCCTCGACCTCGCGAGCGGCGATCGTGATGTCGCTCGGCGCCCCACGGAAACCGGCCGAGCCCTGGTGGATCATGAGCTTCGCGTTCGGCAGGACGAACCGCTTCCCGGGAGCTCCGGCGCAGACGATCAACGCCGCCGCCGACATCCCCATCCCAAAGCAGATCGTGGAGACGTCGGGTCGGATGTGCTGCATCGCGTCGTAGATCGCGAGACCGGCGTACACCTCGCCACCGGGAGAGTTGACGTACAGGGCGATGTCCTTGTCCGGGTCCTCGGCCTCGAGGTACAGGAGCTGGCCGACGATGAGATTCGCGATCTCGTCGTCGACCGGGCGGCCGAGGAAGACGATGCGGTCGCGGAGGAGACGCGAGTAAAGATCGAAGGCCCGCTCGGCGCGGCCGTCGGCCTCGAGCACAGTCGGAATCACCGGCACACAACCTCCTCGCTATCGTGCAACCATTCGGTTGCCTCAATGTATACGCAACTTGGAGGTTGCAGATGCAGATCGAGCGTGAGATCGTCCTGCCCGTCTCCGGCGGAGGCCTGGGAGGCGGTGACCGAACCCGGTCGACTCGAGGAGTGGTTCGCGAACGACGTCGAGCTGGACGCGCGGCCGGGCGGTGTCGGCGTCTTCCGCTGGGACGACGGCGACGTCCGGCACGCAGTCGTCGAGGTCGCCGAGGAGGCCGCCCGGCTCGTGCTCCGCTGGGACGACGACGGCGTGGTCGAGCTCCGGCTCGACGAGCATCCGGACGGAACCCGAGTCCAGGTGCGAGAGACGTCGCCGGAGTGGGGTCTCGCGCTCGCGCTCCATGCGAGCGCCGCATGGGCGATCGCGTAGACGCGGTCTTCGACGCGCTCGCGGATCCGAGTCGTCGCTACCTCGTCGAGCGGCTCGCCGAGCTCGGCGCCTCGACCCCGACGGAGCTTGCGGACGAGTTACCGATCACGCGCCAGGCGGTGACCAAGCACCTGGCGCAGCTCGAGCAGGCCGGCCTCGTTCGCGGAACCCGCGAGGGCCGCCGCACGGTCTACCGGCCCGACCTGACCGCGCTCGAGGACGCGACGGGGTGGCTCGAGCGCGTCGGTGCACGGTGGGACGAGCGGCTCGCGGCGCTCGCCCGGCATCTCGATGGTCGAGACGCGAACCGGCGGCAGTAGGGTTCCCGACATGACCGACGACAACGTCTGGTCGGACGAGTGGGGCGAGCAGGGCCACGACTGGTCGGGCGGTGGCGGCCGAGGCAAGCCTTTGGCGCTGGGCGACGAGCTTGGCGCGACCGTCTATGAGCTCGATCCGGGAAACTTCGTCGTTTACCACTTTCATCACCGCTGGGAGGAACTCGTCGTCGTCCTGCGAGGTCGTCCGCGCCTCCGGACGCCCGAGGGCGACCGCGACCTCGACGAGGGAGACGTCGTCCACTTTCCCGTCGGGCCGACTGGTGCGCACGCGCTGACCAACCCGACCGACATCCCGGTTCGCTTTCTAATGGTCTCGACGCAAGGCTCGCCGGAGGTCGCCGAGTACCCCGATCTCGGCCAGATCACCGCGCAGGCTCGGACTGCCTCGCAGACCGGCGATCGGCTCTGGCTCGTTCACGACGTGAAGGGCTCCTGACTCGGCCTCCCGCCGGACGACGCAGAGAAGCACGCGTGCGTTGCCGCCGGTACCCACCTCGATGGTGGTCACGCGCGGGTGCCCAAGCCACCGCTCGCGTCGTGGATCGCGCCCTACCCAATCGGCGGAGAAGTCGTCCATCACCAGGGTTGCGCTTGGCGCGGCCAGCCCGAGGACGGCCTCGGGATCGTCCTTCGCGTGACCCCCATCGACGAAGAGGAGATCGAACGGCGCGTGCGACGGGAGCACGTCGCGCCAATCGCCCTCGAGCACGTGGACGTCGGGGTCGTCGGCGAAGAGCGCCGTGGCCGCACGGGCTTGCGCGGGTTCGAGCTCGGCCGTGTAGAGCGGGACACCGGGCGGGAGTGCAGAGGCAAGCCATGCCGTCCCGACCCCCGTACCGGTGCCGATCTCCCCGACCCGCTCGATCCCGCGTCGCTCGGCGAGGAGGTGGAGTAGGGCGCCGTCACCGTCGCGGCAGCTCTGCTCGAAGCCAAGCTCGAGGGCCGCTGCTCGGGCGCGCGCGACGAGCGGTGGCACGCTCATGGCGCCGACGCGACCACCTCGTCGCTCGTCGTGAACCTGACGCCTCCGACTCGCCACTCAGCGAGACACGCCGCCACTCGCTCCCCGGAGAGGCCGCGGCACGCGTCCTCCGCGACGGTGACGGGGCGCCCACGCGCGAGGAGGCCCATCACCGCCGCGTGGTTGCAGACGTCGGTCGCGACACCGAAGAGGATCACCTCCGACGGGTCGAGGACGTCGAGCACCGGCTCGAGATTCGGGTTCGAGAACGCGCTGTAGGTCTTCTTGAGCACGAGCAGCTCCCGACGGCCGGCGACGAGGTCGCCGACGAGACCTGGTGGGTACGGCGTCAGCGAGAGCGGAAGCGGGTCCTCCTGCGCGGTCTCCGCGATCTTCGCCGCACCGGGTGTGCCGCGCAGGCAATGGGGCGGGAAGGTCGACTCGAAGTCCGGCTCGTCGGAGAGCTCGGGGTCGGTGAGCTCGTGATCGTCTGCGGTGGCGAGGTGGGTCACCCCGTACGCTTGCGCCCAGCCGACGAGGCGTTTCATCGCCGCCACGGCGGTCTCGGCGTCGGGGACCGGAAGCTTGCCGCTCGCGCGGACGAAATCGACCTGGGTGTCGACGTCCCAGAGAAGCGTCGTCATTCGACGAGCTCGGGCCGCCTGCTCGGCCGGAAGCTCCTCCCGACCTTGGCCGCGGGGCGGCCGTCGACCATCACGATGTCGGCCGTGAAGTCGTTCTCGCCACGGATCAGTGACGACCCGACCCCGTAGGCGTCGACCGGAACCTCGCGCCGCTCGAACTCCTCGATCTTCTCGACCGTGAAGCCCCCCGAGGCGACGATTCGCACGCGCTCGAAGCCGTCCTCGTCTAGCGCAGCCCGCACCTTGCGCACGAGCCGCTCGTTGACCCCGCGGGGGTCGAAGTCTCCCATCTCCTCCCACAACGCGCGGTCGACGAGCTGGCCGGAGGTGTCGAGCCGCACGCCCCAGAGCCTCGGGCCGAGCGCGCGGGCGACGTCGAGCGCCGTTCCCACCGAGTCGTTCGTGAAGTCGACGAGCACGGTGACGCTGAGGTCGTCGGGTGCCCAGTCGGCGAACTTCGTCGCCGCGAGCACGGTGTTGCCGCCGTACGCCGCGATCAGGGAGTGCGGCACCGTGCCGACGCCGCGCCCACCCCACCACGACGCCTGGGCGTCGGAGGTCACGCCGAGCGGGGCGCCGAGCGTCGCGCCGGCGACGAAGGCCGCGTAGCCGTCGCCAGTCTGGACACGGTGATGATCGTGACGCGCGGGCATGAAGATGATCGGCTTGCCGTTCGCCGCCTCGAGCACGCGGGCGGTGTTCGTCGCGATCAGCGTGCGGCGGGCGAGGGTTCCGAGCATGGCTGTCTCGAGATGCGCGAACGAGGTGTAGTCGCCCTCGATCGTCATCACCGTCTCCCATGGTTCCGCGCGATCGCCGTCGTGCAGCGCGTGGACCGTCAGACCGTCCCAGTCGTGCGAACAGAGCTTGAGGATCGCGATCGCCTCGTCCATCCCGCCGACCATCGCGTGCTTTCGCTGGAACACCTGCATCACGACCCGCGGCCTGCGCGCGTCGTGGAGGAGTGCGGCGCGCGTGTGGTTGAAGTACGCGTCGCTGTAGTACCCGACCCGCATCTTCTCGACCGGCAGATCGAAGATCGACGGATCGAGGCGGTTGCCGGTCGAGCGGGTGGGAGCGGTCGTCATGCCGGTCGTTCGGCGACGTAGACGCGGTTGCGACGCGTGACTCTGAACGGGTACGGGCCTTCCGGCGCCGTCAGCGGGCCGACCAGCTCGACGAACGCGTCGAGAAAGCGCTGAAGGTCGGTGGGCGTCTCCCAGAGCGTGGCAGCTTCGGTGTCACGCTGCTCGACGCGAACAAAGGACCCGCGCAGCTCGACATCGTAGTCCGGATCAGCACCCAGCTCCGGACGTACGCGCTGCCACAACTCGTCCATGTGATGCTCCCGGTTGTAGACGCCGACGAAGCGACCGCCGGGTCGCACGACGCGCGCCAACTCGGCGATCCCGCGCTCGAGATCCTCCAGGTGATACAGCACCCAATTGCAGACGACGACGTCGAACTCGCCGTCGGCGAACGGCAGCTCCTCGATCGTCGCGAGACGCGCGTCCACGCCTCGGCTACGTGCACGCTCGACCATCGCCGGTGAGCTGTCGACACCGATCACGACCGGCGCGGCGATCGCTCGCGCGAAGATCCCGTCCCCGCAGCCCGCATCGAGGACCCGATGCGGGCGCATCTCGGCGACCGCGACGAGCGCCTCTATCCACGGCTCGTCGCCTCGGAGCCAGCCGGTGACGCCGTGTCGGCGCCCCTCGAGCCTGGCCGTCGTGGCGTACTCGCGCTCGAGCACCGTCCGGTCGTTCAAGCTCATGCCGCGTCCTCGGATGCTGCCTCGGCGGCAAGGCAAGCCTGGAGCGCCGCCTCGGCCACCTCGAGCTGTGCCGCGCTCGGCTCGCTCGTCGAGATGCGGCGCTGCAGCTCCGTGCCCGGGACGGCAAGCGCGCGCGAGAGCGGCTTGTCGGCGTTTCGTCCCATCCACGCGAACACCTCGACGGCGGCACCGACGGCGCCGACAGCGCCGACGAGGCGCGCGGCGGTGCGGTG
>JACDBY010000047.1 GCA_013694685.1 Actinomycetota bacterium | reverse complement strand
CCTGCGGGTTGACGTTGATCTGGAACCGCCGGTCCGAGGCGTTCTTCGGGTTCGGGCAGGTCGGGTAGTCCACGGTGATGTAGAACGTGAAGCTCCCGGCCGCCGAGGGCGTCCCGCTCGCGATGCCGTCGTCGCTCGACAATGTCAAGCCGGGCGGCAGGCTCCCGGAGGAGACCCGGAACCGGTCGCAGCCCTCGTACTCCTTGAGCTTGAACCGGACCGAGTATCCGACGCCCTGCTGGGCGACCGGGCACAGGTAGATGTCCCCGCCCGCATCGGTGCAGGGCTCGTCGGCGAAATCGCCCGCGGCGGCTCCGGGTGTCACGACGAGCCCGGCGACGGAGGCCAGGGCGAACAGTGTCAGGAACATCGTGATGCGGCGCATCTGGTCCCCCTTCGGCGACGACGGCGAGCGTCCTGCCTGATTGATCGACGGATCGCTCGCCGGTGCCCACGCGACGACGAGCCGTGTCGGACGCTAACAGCGGTCTTGAAAGATTCCGTAAGCATTTGCAGCTCTAGGATGGGCTGATGGCGAGACCCTCTCGCGAGATTCACCTCACCGCGCGGCCGCAGGGTGCGCCGAAGCCGACGGATTTCGAGCTCGTCGAGGTCGACGTCGCAGACCCGGGCGAGGGCGAGCTGCTGGTCCGAAACGCCTTTGTGTCGGTCGATCCCTACATGCGGGGGCGCATGAACGACGTTCGCTCGTACGTACCGCCGTTCGCGCTCGGCGAGCCGCTCACGGGTGGGGCGGTGGGGCAGGTTGTCGTGTCGCGGAACGAGCGGTTCGCCGAGGGGAGCTGGGTGGTTCACGACCACGGCTGGCGCGAGCTCGCGCTCCTGGACGGGCGGGGTGTTCGCCTCGTCGATCCCGATCTCGCACCCGTCTCGACCGCGCTCGGCGTGCTCGGCATGACCGGACTGACGGCGTTCGTCGGGGTGGGCGACATCGGTGCGGTCGCGGCGGGCGAGACCGTGTTCGTCTCAGGCGCGGCGGGGGCCGTCGGCAGCGTCGCGGCGCAGCTAGCCCGAACCCGTGGCGCCCACGTGATCGGCAGCGCCGGCTCGGCCGAGAAGGTCGCCTGGCTGGAGGAGCTCGGTCTCCAGGCAGCGTTCGACTACCGAGAGCAGGCGACGAGAGAGGCGCTCCGCGAGCACGCACCGGACGGCATCGACGTCTACTTCGACAACGTGGGCGGCGAGACCCTCGAGGCGGCGATCGGCGCCATGCGCCTCCGCGGCCGGGTCGTCGCGTGCGGGTCGATCTCCCGGTACAACGACACGGAGGCGAGACCCGGGCCTCGCAACCTCCACATGGTCGTCACGAAGCGGCTGCGCCTCCAGGGGTTCATCGTCTCCGACCACGGGGATCGGTACCGCGCGTTCGTGGAGGAGGTCGCCCCGCGCGTCCGTGACGGGACGATCCGGTACCGGGAGACGATCGTCGACGGGATCGACCGGGCACCCGCCGCCTTCATCGGCCTGCTCGAAGGTGCGAACACCGGGAAGATGCTGGTCCGGGTGGGGCCTTCACCCGGCAAAGAGCACGTGTCCGACTGAAGTCGGACACGGGTCGGACACCCCAGCGTCTTACAAGCGCGAGCTGCCACATCTCCGTCATACGCAGTGTGGCGAGGGAGCCCACCGCGACGATCGCGAGGGCGACCACGACGCACCGGCGCAGCCCGTAGCGGTCGTAGAGGGCCGCCGCGAACGGGCCGCCGAGCCCGTACAGCATCAGGTTGAGACCCGCGGCCAGGGAGATCGAGGCGGTCCCCGTGTCCGACTTCAGTCGGACACGTGCTCTAAGCCGTCCGCCAAGGCTCAAGCGAGCGTGTCCAGCGCCATCCGCAAGCTCGAGACGTAGGCGCGCAGCGCGTCCGGGCCGTCCTCGGCGACCTGCACGGCACGTGAGCCGACGACGACGCCGTCGACGAGCTCGGCGACGCCGACGGCGTGCTCGGGCGTCGCGATCCCGAAGCCGGCGTAGAGCGGCACGCCGTCCGCCACCGCGCGCGTCCGCTCCGCCAGGCCGCCGAGCGCGGTTGGCAGCTCGGCGCGCGCGCCGGTCGTCCCCGTGAGCGTGACGAGATAGAGCCACCCGTCGGTCGTCGCAGCGGCGAGACGGAGCCGCTCGTCGGTCGAGGTCGGCGCGACGAGGTGGATGCGACGG
>JACDBY010000026.1 GCA_013694685.1 Actinomycetota bacterium | reverse complement strand
CGGGCGGGAGCGGCGAGCGGGCGGCGACGCCGGCCTCCGGCGCAGGGTCGGCCACGGCCGGCAGCGGGTATTGATGGAGCTTCGCGCCGCCCGCAGGCCGGACAGGTCCGGCCCCTACGACGCCGTCATCTCGTTGGGTCGACCCTGATGGACGTCTCCTTCCTCTCCCCGTGGGCGTTCGCGCTCGCCGCGCTCGCGCTGCTGGCTGTCGCCGTGCTCGTCTTCGCCGAGCGTCGCTCACGCCGGATCTGCGGTGTCCTCGGGCTCGCGCCGCGGCGGCTCCGGTCGGCGGCGATCGACGCCGGCGCGCTGCTCGCGCTCGGTGGGCTGCTCGGTCTCGCCGCTGCGCAGCCCGTCGTTTCCCAGGTTCGGTCGACCGAGGGGCGCATCGATGCGGAGACGATCGTCGTCTTCGACATCTCGCGTTCCATGCTCGCGAGCGCCGGTCCTTCGGCTCCGACGCGGCTCGAGCGCGCACGCGACATCGCCAAGCAGCTGCGAGCCGGGCTCCCGGACGTCCCGATCGGCGTCTCCTCGCTCACCGATCGGCTGCTGCCGCATCTCTTTCCGACGATGAGCACGACCGCTTTCACCTCGACCGTCGACCGCGCGATCGAGATCGAGCGCCCGCCGCCAGAGCGGCGCGCGCTGCGCGCGACCGCGTTCGGGGCGCTCGCCGATCTCGGCCGCCAGAACTTCTTCGGACGTCAGGCGCGGAGGCGCGTGGCCGTCGTGCTCACGGACGGGGAGAGCGTCCCCTTCAATCTCGGCGAGCTCCGCGGGCCGCTCCTCTCGGGTCGCGTCACGCTTCATTTCGTGCATCTCTGGGACGCGGAGGAGCGCGTCTACGACGCCCGCAAGCGGGCCGAGGGGTACCGGCCGAGCCCGATCAGCCGAACGGTTCTCGATCGCATCGTGCGCGACGTGGGCGGTGGGGTGCACGCGGAGACGGATTTCGCCTCGGCGCTCGCAGTCATGGAACGCAAGCTCGGCACTGGGCCGGTCGCCGCGCGGGGGCGGGAGCTGCAGGCGGTGCCACTCGCCCCGTATGCTGCGATCGCGGCCGTCTTCCCGCTCGGTCTCGTCCTGCTGCGCCGCAACTTCTGACGGATCTCGTCGTCTACCCTGCAAGGGCGTGAAGCGGATCCTCTCCTCGAAGGTGCTGCTCAACGTTGCCGTGCTTTGCGCCGGCGCGCTGCTCGTCGTGGGCGTCGCCGCGTACATCTCATCGCGGCCCGAGCCGTCGCCGGCCACGAACACCGAGACGTACGGGCGCGACTTCGAGCTCCCCGAGACGACGCAGGCGTTCACCGCCGCGGATCTGCCGAAGGGCGTCCGCAAGACCGCCGGCGAGTTCATCCTCGCGGCGGCGGGCCGGGAAGATCTCGCGAAAGCCTGGAAGCTCACCCATCCCGAGCTCCGCGCCCAGTGCGGCTGCACCTACAAGCAGTGGCTGAAGGGCGACATCCCCGTCCAGTACTACCCCTCGGAGGACATCTCGACTGCGAGCTTCGAGGTGAGCGAGATTACCCCGCGGGAGATCTACCTGCGCGTCCTGCTCCTGCCGAAGGAGACCTCAGAGGTGAAGCCGCAGGTGTTCGACATCGGGCTCAAGTCCCTGGGGTCGGGCCCGAAGAAGCAGTGGCTCGTCACCTACTGGGCCGCCAAAGTGGCGATCCAGGTGCCGGCGACGCCGGACGGCTAGCAATCGTCACCGGCCCCGACTTCGTCTCCTCGTACGTCTGACGGCTCGATCACGACGCCCGTGTGGCGTCGGCGCTGAGCCGGTACGAGCAACGCCGTGCCCGGGACGACGCGGGTCGGCGCTCGGGTAGGATTTCGGCGCTTCTGCGGCGTTTCCGCGCCGCGCCTCCAACGCCACGCGAACCCCTCCAGGAGACCAATGCCTGAGCAGCACGATGTCCCTAAGACCAATGTCGGGAAGATCATCGAGATCAAAGGCGTCGTGCTCGACGCCGTCTTTCCGGAGAACCTCCCCGAGATCCTGAGCGCCCTCGAGATCGAGCTCGAGCACGGCACGCTCGTGGCGGAGGTGCAGCAGCACCTCGGCGACGACCGGGTGCGCGCCGTGGCCATGGACTTGACCGATGGCCTCGCGCGCGGCATCGACATCGTCGATACCGGCGCGCCGATCTCCGTACCCGTGGGCGACGCGACGCTCGGGCGGCTCTGGAACGTGATCGGACAGCCGATCGACGGCAAGGACGATGTCGCCGCAGATGCAGAGCGCTGGCCGATCCACCGCGATCCGCCCGCGTTCCGCGATCTCACCCCGACGATCGAGATCTTCGAGACGGGCCTGAAGTGCGTCGACCTGATCGCGCCCTACATCAAGGGCGGCAAGGTCGGGCTCTTCGGTGGCGCGGGTGTCGGCAAGACCGTCCTGATCCAGGAGCTGATCCACAACCTCGCGCGCGAGCACGGCGGCGTCTCCGTGTTCGCAGGCGTGGGGGAGCGCACGCGCGAGGGCACCGACCTGCTGATCGAGATGACCGAGACGAAGGTGATCGACAAGGTCGCGCTCGTCTACGGTCAGATGAACGAGCCGCCGGGCGCACGGTTGCGCGTCGGCCTCTCCGGGTTGACGATGGCCGAGTACTTCCGCGACCAGGGCCAGGACGTCCTGCTCTTCATCGACAACATCTTCCGCTTCGTGCAGGCGGGCTCCGAGGTCTCGGCGCTCCTCGGCCGGATGCCGAGCGCTGTCGGCTACCAGCCGACCCTCGCGACCGAGATGGGCCAGCTGCAGGAGCGCATTACCTCGACGACGACGGGCTCGGTCACATCGGTGCAGGCGATCTACGTTCCCGCGGATGACCTGACCGACCCCGCGCCCGCGAACACCTTCGCCCACCTCGACTCGACGACGACGCTCTCGCGGGCGATCGTCGAGAAGGGGATCTACCCGGCCATGGATCCGCTCGACTCGACCTCGCGGGCGCTCCAGCCCGGCATCGTCTCGGACGACCACTATCGCGTCGCGACCGCCGTCCAGCAGATCCTGCAGCGCTATAAGGACCTCCAGGACATCATCGCGATCCTCGGTATGGACGAGCTGACCGACGAGGACAAGGTCGTCGTGGCCCGCGCCCGCAAAGTAGAGCGCTTTCTCTCGCAGCCGAACTTCGTCGCGGAGCAGTTCACCGGCACGCCGGGGAAGTACGTCAAGCTCGAGGACACGATCGCGGGCTTCGACGCGATCATCCAGGGCGAGCACGACGAGCTGCCGGAGTCTGCGTTCTACATGGTCGGCCCGATCGAGGACGTCCAGGAGAAGGCGGGCCAGCTCGAGAAGGCAGCTGCCTAGTCGATGGCGGAGGCCACCGACCATCCTCGTTTCGACGTCGAGGTCGTCACGCCCGACGGCCCGGCCTTCCAGGGCGAGGCACACATGCTGATCGTCCCGGGCGCGGCGGGCGAGATCGGAGTGCTCGCTCGGCATGCGCCACTCGTCGCGACGCTCAAGGCGGGCTCGACGCGCGTCCATGTGGGGGCGAACGAGGTGCTCGAGTTCGCGACCGGCCCGGGGTTCTTCAAGGTGGAGCTCGACAGGGCGCTCGCGCTCGTCGACGACGCGGTGAACGTGAAGGAGATCGACGACGCCCGCGCGCAGTCGCAGCTCGAGACCGCGAAGGCCGAGCTCGAGAAGCTCGACGCGGGGGACTCGACCGCGGATCGCTGGCAGCTCGAGCAGCGCGTCGCCCACGCCGAGAACCAGCTCAGCGTCTCGGGGCGGACGACAGGCTGAGAGAGTGCGTGTTGGACTGAAGTCCGACACGAAAGCTCGGGTGTATCCGCTTCGGTCGGACACATGCTCTGCGGTGTCCGCGGACAGCGCGCACGGTCGCCGTCACCAATCTGCGTCGGCTCGCCGACCGTTCACGCCGGGTGTCTGGCTGAAGGCAGACACGTAAGAGCCGGGGCGCTCGTGCGGCCGGTGTCTGGCTTCAGCCAGACACCTTGCGTCTCGCGCTATCGTGAGTCGTCCCGGAGAGCTTTGAAAGGCAGCTTGGCGACCGGGTCACCAAACGCCTAAAGAGCCCCCGCGCCCACAGCGGGTCCTTTCACAGGCATCGGCCGGAAGGAGGCGAGTGAGCGCGATCGATCAGCTACGAGAGATCCTCGATCGACGGATCGCGATCCACGACGGCGCCTGGGGCGTGCTCATCCACCGTCGAGGCTTCTCCGAGGCGGACTACCGCGGCGAGCCGCTGCGTGACCATGCGCGCGACGTCAAGGGCGATCCCGACCTCCTGAACGTCACCCGGCCGGAGGTCGTGACGGAGATCCACGACGCGTATTTCGCTGCGGGCGCAGACATCGCGACGACGAACACCTTCACCGCCACGTCGATCGGACAGGCGGACTACGCGCTCGAGCACCTGGCGCCGCAGATGAGCCGCGAGGGCGCCCGTCTCGCGCGCGCTGCAGCCGATCGCTGGACGGCCGACGACCCCACGCGGCCGCGGTTCGTCGCGGGCGCGATCGGACCCCTGAACGTCTCGCTCTCGGTCTCGCCCAAGGTGGACGACGCTTCCTACCGCCCGGTGACCTTCGAGCAGGTGCGCTCAAGCTATGCCGAGCAGATCGTCGCGCTCGCCGAGGGTGGCGTCGACCTGCTGCTCGTCGAGACGATCTTCGACACGTTGAACGCGAAGGCCGCGATCGTGGCCGCGGCCGACGCGGCGTCGGAGCTGCCTCTCTGGCTCTCCTTCACGGCGATCGACCGGAGCGGCCGGAACCTCTCCGGTC
>JACDBY010000493.1 GCA_013694685.1 Actinomycetota bacterium | reverse complement strand
ACCTCGACGAGGCCCTCGAGCGAGCCGCCCTTGGGCGGGTCGAGCTCGACCGAGACGACCCATTCGCCCTCGCGGAAAGCGCGAGCAAGTGCGGTCTCCTTTGTCGTCGCAGGAGTGGCCAGCGGGGCAAGCGGCTCGTCGACCTCGATCGACGTCGTCGCGACCCGTCCCGTGTCGAACGCGTCGCGGATCGCGTTGATCTGGGCGGGGGTCGTCCCGCAGCAGCCGCCGACGATCCGCGCGCCGAGCCCGACCGCCTGGGCAGCGAACTCGGCGAAGTAGTCCGGCGTCGCGTGCGGATAGACGATCTGCCCACCCACGAGGCTCGCGAGCCCGATGTTGGGGAGGGCCGCGAGGGGGAGTCCCGCTCCCTGCATGTCTTGGAGGGCGCGCAGGGCGACGGTCGGGCCTGCGCCGTGATTCGTGCCGATCGCGGCGACGTCGAGCACCGCGAGCCGCTCGGCCGCCGTCGAGGCGCCGATCCCGCCCGTGACCTCGGCCTCGTCATCGAATGTGAGGAGCGCGACGATCGGGAGCGACGAGACGCCGCGCACCGCGTCGACTGCGACAACGAGCTCGTCGAGGTCGAAGAACGTCTCGACCATGAAGAGGTCGACGCCGCGCCCTTCGAGGATCACCGCCTGCGCCGCGTACTGCGGGCCGTGCTCTCCGGGATCGAAGACCTCCAGCTCGCCGAGCGGCCCGAGCGCGCCCGCGATGAAGACGTCGCGACCCGCGACCTCCCGCGCCTCGCGCGCGAGCCGCACGCCCGTCGAGTTGATCTGCTCGAACGCGTCGTCGAGCAGGACGCGCGCGAGCTTGCGGCGGTTCGCGCCGAAGGTGTTCGTCTCGATCAGCTCGGCCCCTGCGCCGATGAAACCCGTGTGCACGGCGACGACGCTCTCGGGCGAGCGGAGGTTGGCCTCCTCCGGGCAGCGGAGTCCCTGCACCGCCCCGGAGAGAAGCGCCCCCATACCACCGTCGGCGACAATCGGCGGTCCGGCGCGAAGACGATCGAGGAACCGACTCAAGCCGGGCCACGGTACATGCCCCGTCCGAAGCGGGGCCGCCGCCAGGCCCCGCTTCCGAACGAGTGGCTCCCAAGGAGAAAGGGAACCGGCCCCCTCGCGCGACGGCGCGTCCGGTGAGCCCCGACCCAGGATCGGCCCGTCCCGGTCCGCGCGCCATCACCCGATGGAGTCATTCGCGAAGCGCGATTCCGCAGGAGCGGAATCGGCCGCTTGATCCCCGCCTCCAGCGGGGCAGATCCCTAAAAGGCCGTCGCCTTCGGCGTCAGGCTGCCGCGGTCGCAACTGCCGCGCGGCTGCCGACCGACAAGAACGGGGCAGCCATTTTGGGGCCACCCCGTCCTCACTCCCGAGGGCCGCGAATGATTGCCGTCAGTTCCCGACCCAGGAGCTGCTTCGGGTATCGGCAGAACCGTCGTCGATCTGAACCCCCGTCTGGTCGTCGTGCAAGATGCGCCCTTCCATACCGCCGGCGACCGTCACGAGCTCGCCCGTGACGTGGCCCGAGAGCCGCTCGGAGGCGAGCACGACGACCTGCGCGGCAACGTCCTCGGGGGTGGCGACCTTGCGGAGCGGCATCGTCCTCGTGATGCGTCGAACGTCCTCGTCGCCGAGCATGCCGCGGGTCATCGGCGACACCGTCCAGCCGGGCGCGACGGCGTTCACCCGGACACCCGGGCCGAGCCGTGCAGCCTCGTTCTTGAGCGAGAGCAGGAGGCCGCCCTGGATCGCGGCCTTGGCAGCCGCGTAGTCAGCGTGACCTGCCTCGCCGAAGCGACCCGCCGTCGAGCCGACGAGGACGAGGGCTCCCCGTCCGGTGCTCGCGACCTCGCGCAGGAACCACTTCGCGGTGAGGAACGTCGCGGTGAGGTTCTGTGCGAGCGTCTGCTCGAAGCGGGAGCGCTCAAGCTCCCACACAGGAACGTCCTCGTTCGGGTAGACGCCCGCGACCGCGGCGCAGACGTCGACCGAGCCGACGGCCGCCCGCGCCTCGAGGAAGAGCCGCTCGACGTCGGCTTCGTCCGTCAGGTCGGCCTGGACGGTGGGCGCACCGCCGAGCTCCGCCGCGACCGCTCGCGCGCGTTCCTCCCCACGGTGGTAGTGCACGATGACCCGCGCGCCTTCGGCCGCGAAGGCACGCGCACAGGCGGCGCCGATGCCGCCGGAAGCGCCGGTGACGACGACGCTCTGCCCCGCGAGCTCGGTCTCCACGGGTCGAACCTACTCGTCGTTCTCGGTCGTTGGCGGCTCGAGCCGGTAACCCATGCCGCGCACGCTCGTGATCAACTCCTTTCCGAGCTTGCGGCGGAGATAGCCGACATACACGTCGACGACGTTCGAGCCCGGCTCGAGGTCGTAGCCCCAGACGTGGCTCAGGAGCTGCTGGCGGCTCAGAACCGGGCCAGGATGGCGGCCCTCGGCGCCACACCGACCCTGTTGTCGCGCGCACGAGCAGACCGACGGATCCCCCGGAGACCTGACCCTGGCGCAGGCGGCGTTCGCGCTCGCCCCGACCCTCACCAGCGTGCCGTTCGCCTACACGACGAGCGTCGCCGCAGACGGCATCTCCAGCACACCTGGAACCAGGCTCCCGGTCGACGTCTGGTCGGTGATGGTCGCCGTGCCGGGCTCGAATGCCTACTGGCAGGGAACGACAGCCGCCTCGACGGAGCTCGTGCTGTTCGACCCGGCCGCAAAGTTCACCGGCTCCGCCGCAGGCAAGGACTCGGCCGGGAATGCGATCTCGATCGCATTCGACTACCGCGTCGACAAGAACAACCAGCCGAGAGGCTCGCTCAGCCTCCGGTTCAGCGGCGGGACCGCGACGGGCGGGAATCCGGTCTGGATCGTCCATGTCGGGTCCACGGCGATCGTCCAGACCACCGGAAAGCTCGCAGGCGCCACGGTCACGCTGCGGCTCCGCCTCGACGACAACGGCGAACCGGCCCGTCCTGAGACGTTCCGCGCTCACATCGGCAGCTACGACTCGGGCACGGTCACGGTCATCTCGGGAAACCTTCAGTCGCATCCCGCCTGAAGCAGGCCTATGCGTCGGACACTGTGGGGCCACCGTGTTGTCGGTGGCCCCACCCGGGAGTGAGCTTCTCGAGAGCAGCGTTCTCTCTATACCGAAGCTAAACCGCCGTCTCGCATCGTGAACCGCACGGGTTGCGCCATTGCGACCCGACGGGTCGTCGGGACGGAGCATGCGCAAGACCGAGACTCGACGTGTCAGGAATACGAGGAGGTACCAAATGAAGCTCACAGCATTCGCGCTCACCGGGCTCATGGTGATCGTCGCAGCGGCCATGCTCGTCGCTCCGGCCCTCAGCGGGGACGGTCCGCTCTCGCCGGAGCTGCGGGAGATCCGCTCGGCGGTCGCCCGCTACCACAGCTTCCAGCAGGCCGAAGCAGCCGGTTACACAGTGGCAGGCGAGCCCTGCGTCGCCTCGCCCGCCGGAACGATGGGGATCCATGCGATCAACCCGGCGCTCATCGCGGACCCGGCGATCGATCCGCTCGAGCCCGAGATCCTGCTCTATGTCCCGAAGGCAAACGGGAAGCTCGAGCTAGTCGGTGTCGAGTACTTCAAGGTGGACGCCGATCAGAACCTCGGCACGAGCGATGACCGTCCCTCGCTCTTCGGACGCGCATTCGAGGGGCCGATGCCCGGTCACGGCCCGACGATGCCGGTTCACTACGACATGCACGTCTGGGTCGCAGAGGCGAACCCGAGCGGCGTCTTCGCGCTGTTCAACCCGGCCCTCGCCTGCTCCTAGCGGTCGCGGGCTCGTGGAGGTCGTCGACCTCGGTCGGCGACCCCCACGTCGGGCGCCCCTCTATACCGCGGCTAAACCGCCGGCCGCGATCGTGTTCGCAACGGGACGCATCGTGCGACCCGATCACGAAACGAGGAACCATGAAGCGCATCTCCGTAGCACTCGCGGCCGGTGTCACCCTCGCGCTGCTCGCACTTCCGAGCCTCGCCTCGGCAGCCGTGCCGCAGAAGGGCGTGCTCGTGAAGGGCACGCTGCACAAGGCCAGCCTCACGGCGCTGGAGAAGTCCGTCGACCTGAAGGTGGCATCGACCGGCAAGACGGCCCGCTTCACCTGGTGGTGCGGCACCCCGAAGACGATCTCGAACCGGTACTCGCTCACGGTCCCGATCAAGCCGGACGGGTCGTTCGCGGGCACGAACAGCGTCGGCAGCCTGACCGTGTGGACGCTGAAGGGCCGGTTCGTCACCCCGACGTCGGCGCAGGCCTCGCTGCG
>JACDBY010000485.1 GCA_013694685.1 Actinomycetota bacterium | reverse complement strand
CGGCGACGACCTCCGCCAGTGCTGGAGGAGTTTCCACGTCACGTCGGGATTCTCCTTGTCAAAGCGGCGAAAGTCCCAACGCGATGACGTCGACCGTCGGCGCCAGGCATTCTTGCGACCTCCTGAGTGCTTCGGGTGGGGTCCGGCGCTGCCGGCGTAGAGCCGCTACACGGGCCGGGCTGACGGGGCTGGCGAGCGAGGAGAGAACCGCGACTCTCCTCTCCAGCCCGCCGCTGACGTCTTGGGGTGAGGTCGCGAGAATGTCTGGCTGCTAGCTCCTTCGGTCTCTTTAATATCAAAAGTGCTATAGTGCTAGCACTTTGACAGCTAGCAACTCACGAAAGGGCGTGCTACTGCGCGCGCCCCACGCTCTCAAGTCGGCTCTGGTGCGCGAGACGGCACGGCAACGCGTCGGCCTGAACGACGTGGCGGTCAGCTTGCTTGCCGACGCGTTCGCAGTCGACTACGTCCCTACCGGCCGGAAGAGCACGCTGCCGGGCTCGAGCCCCGTCGTCCTCCTCCGGATGCCGGAGACCCTGAAGCGGGAGATCCAGGCCGAGGCCGCCCGCTCGGCGTCGTCGACGAACGACGTGATCGTCCGCACGCTCGCGGACGGCCTCGGCATTCCGCCCGACACAGCCAGCAGACGGCCGCCCTCCGGCGCGAGCCGCAGAAAGGAACACCCCATGCCCGAGATCAACGGCTCCAAGAACGGTGCGCGCCGGAAGGACAAGGTGCGCGTCGCGATCATCGGCGTCGGCAACTGCGCCAACTCCCTGCTTCAGGGCGTCGAGTACTACAAAGACGCCGACCGGGACGCGTTCGTCCCGGGCCTCATGCACGTCGACCTCGGCGGGTACCACATCTCGGACATCGAGTTCACCGCGGCGTTCGACGTCGTCAAGGGAAAGGTCGGCGAGGATCTGGCCGACGCGATCTGGGCGCATCCGAACGACACGATCAAGTTCGCGAAGGTCCCCAAGACCGGCATCAAGGTCTCCCGCGGGATGACCCACGACGGGCTCGGGAAGTACATCTCGCAGATCGTCGAGAAGGCCCCTGGCGAGACGGCCGACATCGTCAAGATCCTCCGCGAGACGGGCACCGACGTCGTCGTCAACTACCTCCCGGTCGGCTCCGAGGCGGCGACCAGGTGGTACACCGAGCTGATTCTCGAGGCTGGCTGCGCGATGGTGAACTGCATGCCCGTCTTCATCGCGCGCGAGCCGTACTGGCACAAGCGCTTCGAGGGCGCGGGCGTGCCGATCATCGGCGACGACATCAAGTCGCAGGTCGGCGCCACGATCTCCCACCGGGTGCTGACGAGCCTCTTCCGCGAGCGCGGCGTCCACCTCGACCGGACGATGCAGCTGAACGTCGGCGGCAACTCGGACTTCCGCAACATGCTCGAGCGCGACCGCCTCGAGTCGAAGAAGATCTCGAAGACGAACGCTGTGACGTCCATGCTCGACTACGACATGGGCGACGACAACGTCCACGTCGGGCCGTCGGACTTCGTGCCGTGGCTGACCGACCGCAAGTGGGCCTACATCCGGATGGAGGGCACCTCGTTCGGCGACGTGCCGCTCAACATCGAGCTCAAGCTCGAGGTCTGGGACTCACCGAACTCGGCCGGAATCGTGATCGACGCCGTCCGGCTCGCGAAGCTCGCCCTGAACAACGGGATCTCGGGCGCGCTCGGCGCCCCTTCGAGCTATCTGATGAAGTCGCCGCCGGTGCAGATCATCGACAGCGAGGCGCACGAGAATACGGAGACCTTCATCAGGAAGAACGCCTACAGGGCCGCGAAGAAGGTCAAGGCGACGGCCTGACGTGTCGATCCGACCCAGCGCCCGCTTCGCGTGGGCGGTGGCGGCGGTCCTCGCCGTCGTCGCCGCCCTCGTGGCGCTCTTCTCGATCGTCCGCGGCGACTTCTCCGAGACGGATGGCCGGATCATCGCGACGCTCGCACTCGTCCTCTTCACGGGTGGTGCCTCGTTCGCGGGCTTGACCGTCGTCGAGCGCGGCCAGCGGGTCGGATGGGCGCTCGTCGCCGGAGCGACGCTCGGCTTCCTGCTCGTGTTGCCGGCGATCTGGGGAACGTTCGAGGAGTCGGGTGACAGCGATTGGGAGCTCGCGTGGGCCGCACTCGCGACCCTGCTCGCCGGTCTTCTCTGGGCGACCGCGTGGCTTATGGCACGCGGCGCGGCGGGCGACCGGCTCGCGCTCGCGGCAGGTGTCCTCTCGGCACTCGCAGCGCTTCTCACCGACGTCGCGGTCTGGACGGACGACCGGTACGACGGGTGGGGAAAGGCACTCGCGGCGGTCTGGATCCTCGCGGTACTCGCCTACGTCCTCACGCCGCTCGTGAGCCGCCTCACGAGCTCGTCCCACACGACCGGCCGCATCGTCGCGACACTCGACGACGTGGAGCTCGTCGTCACGACCGACGGGGGCCTCGAGCCGAACCTGGCCCCCGGCGAGCGCCTCCTCCTCCGCCGTCGCGGCTGACGCCCCGCACCTCGGCGCTGCCGGTCAGCTCGACCTCGCGTCGCCGCTCTCGCCCCGGTCGACGGGCCTCGTCTCGAGGCGAGGAGCCGTGTCGTCCGCGACGAAGCCGGTTCGCTTGTGTGACGCGTCGCAGAACGGCTTCGTCTGCGACCGGCCGCACCGGCAGAGCGCGACGGCGGATCCCTCGGGCAGCACGAGCTCCTGTCCCTCCGCGTCGACCAGGGTGAACGGGCCAATCACCTTGTAGGGCCCGTTCGCCCGAACGGTGACGGTCACCTCGTCCACGGGTCGAGCGTAGCCCGGCCGAGCACGGCGCCGCGCCTACAATCCGCCACCGTGACGCTCCGAGTCTGCCTCGTCACCCCACATGCGTGGTCGGTGCCGCACGAGACGAACGAGCACGTCGCAGGCCTCGCCGACGGGTTGCGCGACCGTGGGAACGACGTCGTCGTGCTCGCGCCGTCGTCGCGTTCGGCCGATCTCGTCGCCGGGCGGCGGGCGCTCCAGACGGGTCGGCTCGAGGGGGTCGTCGCGTGTTGCCCGACTATGCCCCTTTCTGCCCGCTCTGCCGTTCGCATCCCCGTCGGCCTGCGAGCGACCGCCGCGACGGCGCTTCGGCGCGGGGGCTTCGACGTCGTGCACGGGTTCGACCCTGGCGTCGCGGGTCTCTCGTACGCTGCCCTGCTCGAGGCAGGCTCGACGACCGCGGCGACGTTCGTGGATCCCGACCGTCTCGGCTTCCCGCCGCGTCGCACGCAACGCGACCGGTTGCTGGCGCGGATCGACACCCTCCTCGCGACGAGCGAGGAGATCGCCCGGCGTGCCGCTCTGCGCTTCACCGGGGCGTACAGCATCGTCCCACCCGGAGTCGATCAGGCGCTCTTCGCACCCGCGCCGAAGGCTCGCCTCGTGCTGATCGAGAGCACGGCGGGCGGCCGGCCCGTCATCCGCGCCGCGTTGCGAGCACTTCGAGGCGCCGACGGCTGGGAGGCGATCCTCCTGCGGACGCTCCGAATGGCGGCACGGCCGTCGATCCCACTCGCGCTTCGCGACCGCGTCCATGTGCGCACCGCGCCTCGAGCGGAGGCGCGAACGCAGCTGCTCCGGGAGGCGGCGATCGTGATCCCCTCGCTCGACGGTCTGGCGCGGCTACGCGACGAGGCCGCGGCGGCCGGGTGCGCCATCGTGGATCCACCGGGTGTCGAGAGGCAGCCCGAGCTCGCCGCCGCAGCGCTTCTCCGCTACCTCGAGGACGAGGACGCCCGGGTGGCCGACGGCGAGCGCCGGCGGGTCGCGGTCGCCGACCAGACCTTCGCCCGGGTTGCCGAGCAGGTGGAGACCCACTA
>JACDBY010000484.1 GCA_013694685.1 Actinomycetota bacterium | reverse complement strand
GGCCACCACACGGCGGCTCGACTCGGGTCGGGAAGGTCCGCGCAATGACCGCACGACTTCGAGCGCTGCGGCGGTTCGCCCAGGGCCGGAGGTTCGACGTGGCATTCTCGCATGCCTCGCACGAGCTGCCGCTCGTCGCGCGCTCGCTCGGGATCCCGTCCTCGTACGCCTTCGACTACGAGTTCGCCCGGGCGCAGCACGCGCTCGGCTGCCGGGCCGCAACGCGCGTCGTGGTTCCGGACGCGATTCCACAGGATCGTCTCGATCGGCTGGGTGCGCGTGCGCGCAAGGTCGTGCGCTATCCCGGGCTGAAGGAGGAGTACTACCTCCACGACTTCGAGCCTGACCGCACCGTGCTGGACGCCCTCGGGATCGACCGGTCGCGAATCCTTGTCGTCATGAGGACTCCACCCGACGTCTCGCTCTATCACCGGCACGGGAATACGGTCTGGAAAGACGTCCTCGAACGACTCGGTCGCGATCCATCCGTGCACGCTGTCGCCCTGGCCCGTACCCCCGACCAGCGTGACGATCTCCGGGCCGCGCAACTGCCGTCGCTGCTCGTGCCCGCGCGGGCCGTCGACGGCCTCAGCCTCGTCGCGCTTGCCGACCTGGTCGTCTCCGCCGGCGGTACCATGAACCGCGAGGCTGTCGCCCTCGGCACACCCGTCTTCACGACCTTCTCCGGTCGGCTGGGCGCGGTCGACGAGCGGCTCGTGAGAGAAGGCTCCCTAAGGCGTCTGGTCGGTGCCGACGAGCTCGTGGTGGCACGCAAGGCGAGCGCCGGTGTGAGATCGATGCACCCACCCGAGATCATGCTCGAGCGTTTGCTCGAGGCGCGTGGGATAGCCCCCGCGACTGAAACCATCTATCGTCCTGGCGTCTAACGGGAGGGGATCATGAAGAAAGCGATCATGCTCGGCGCGATCGCCGCCGGCGCCGCGATGGCGACCGCCGTCGCGCTCGCGGCGGACAACCCGAGCGGTTTCACGACCGCGCAGGCATCGATGCTAACGGGCGTCGCGCCTGGATCGAGCGTCAAGCCCGTCATCACGGTCGGCGACACGCTCGGAGGCGGGTATCGGTTCGAGTCCATCCCCGACGGGATTGCGCTCAAGGCGCGTGGGCAGGGACGCCTGGACGTCTACGTGAACCACGAGACGTCCACCGTGCCGTTCCCGTACAACGCAGGCGCCGCGCCGGAGGCCAACCAGAACGACTTCGACAACGCGCAGTTGAGCCGCCTGGCGCTCAACCAGCATTCGGGCGGCGTCCTCAACGGGAAGCTCGTGATCGAGAGCAGCGAGAACTTCCAGCGGTTCTGCTCGAACTACCTCGCGACGGCCGCGGAAGGCTTCGATCGCGAGCTCCTCTTCATGAACGAGGAGGCAACGGACTTCGTCTACCGCACGGGTCGGGCGTGGCCCGCTCCGTCGAGCGAGCCACCGGCCGAGCAGGCGGGCGTGGTCGTCGCCTACGACGTCCGCACCGGCAAGCACAAGACGATCTACGGGATGGGCCGGCACAACCACGAGAACAGCGTCGCGATCCCGGGGTTCGACGACCTCGTCGTGCTCTCGGGCGACGACACCTTCACCTCGAACCCGGCGCAGTCCCAGCTCTACTCGTACATCGCGCCGGATGCCGACGCGATCTGGAACGACACGGGCCGGCTGTACGGCTTCAGGGTCGACAACCCGGCGATCAACGACTACTACGACATTCCCGTCGGCTCGACGGCGTCGCATCCGGGCACCTTCGTCCCGATCGATGCGGCAGCGGCGAAAGGCACGCAGACGGCGCTCGAGAGCGCGTCGGACGCAGCGGGCGTCTTCCAGTTCGTCCGGCTCGAGGACATTGCCTACGACAAGCGGCCGGGGATGTCGAACGTCGTCTACGTGGCCGACACGGGCCGCGGCTCGGCGAGCGCGAGCGGCAACGGGTTCGCGTCGACGAACGGCCGCATCTGGAAGCTCGAGTTCACAGATCCGGACGACCCGACACAGGCGACGCTCTCGCTGCTGATCGAGGGAGACGACCAGCCGGTCAAGACGCTCGGCGAGATCCATCAGCCCGACAAT
>JACDBY010000446.1 GCA_013694685.1 Actinomycetota bacterium | reverse complement strand
GTCACGCTGATGCTCATCCCGGCCGAGGCGGTCGGTGCGATGGGGACGCTCGCGGCGCTCGGCGGCGCGCTCCGCGCGGGTGGAGACGCGGCTGCCGCGGACACGCCGTCACGTTCGTCGTGACCGGAGCGACGGGTGTCGTCTTCTGGGTCGTCCTCGCACTCGTCCTCGTGGCAGTCGAGACGTTCACGGTCGCGTTCATCGGGATCTACCTCGCGGCCGGCGCGCTTTGCGCCGCCGTGGTCGCCGCCTTCGACGGCGCGCTCTGGCTGCAGCTCGTCGTTTTCGCGGTGATCTCGGCCGGGACGCTCTACCTCACGCGACCCGCGCTCCGCTCCCGCTTCGTGAACGCACCGCTCGTGCCGTCGAACGTGCCTGCCCTCGTCGGCCGGCGTGGAGTGGTGGTCGTCGCGATTCCCGCGGGCACGGGCGGTCGCGGTCAGGTGCGGATCGGGACGGAGGACTGGAGCGCGCGATCGAGGGACGAATCGCCGGTCGAGGCAGGCGTGACAGTGGAAGTGGTCTCGATCGAGGGCGTCGCAGTGATCGTCCGCCCGGTCGAGTAACGGGTCCGCGAGGCCGGACAGGTCCCGGCCCTTACACGTAGCTCTCGATGCGCACGTAGGCGACGACGAGGCTCGCGACCGCGATCAGCGCGACGAGCGCGGGGCCGACGGAGCGCCGGCGTGCGTAGCGGAAGTGCGCGAGCGCGAAGGTCGCCAGGATGCCCCCGGCGAGACCGCCGAGATGCCCGCCGATCGAGATGTTCGGGATGGCGAACGTCAGGGCCAGGTTGATTACGATCAAGCCGAGGGCCTGACCGGCGAACGACCCCGTGGCGCGGTACTCGAGCACGAGGAGAGCGCCGAGGATCCCGTAGATCGCACCCGAGGCGCCGACGGTGACGGCGAAGGGGTCGCTCAGCGCGAGCGCGCCTGCGGAGCCGGCAATGCCCGAGACGAAGTAGAGGAGCAGGAAGCGCCAGGTGCCGAGCGCCTGCTCGACGACCGTTCCGAACCAGTAGAGCGCGAGCATGTTGAAGCCGAGGTGGAGCAGGCTTGCGTGGAGGAACATTGCCGTCACGAGCCGGTACCAGTCGCCCTGGACGTCGATCAGCGCACCGACGAGGGCTCCGTCGAGAAAGAGCTCCCCGCCGGGACGACCGACACCGCCGCCCTGGTACACGGTGACGATGTAGACGAGAACGTTGAGCGCTATGAGCACCGTCGTCACCGGTGCGTCGAGGCCGCCGAACTTTCGCTTTGCCGTGCGCATCGTGCGCTGAGGCGTGGGTCGCGGCGCACCGACCCCCGCGTGGTCGGGGCACTTGATCCCGACCGGGGCGAAGTTCATGCATTCCTCGCAAATCGGGCGGCCGCACTCGGAGCAGGAGACGAGGGTCTCGCGCCCCGGATGCCGGTAGCAGTGGGGGGCGTCGGACACCTCGGCGGCTAGCGTACCGGCGTGCGTACGCACGTCGCGTTCACTCCCGACGAGGTAGCCGCAGCCCCGACGGGGATCGTGATCGACGTCATCCGGGCAACCTCGACCATCTGCCAGGCACTCGACGCGGGCTACGAGCGTGTGTGGTGCGCGGCAGAGGTCGAGGACGCTCGGGCGCTTCGCGAGAAGGGCGATGTGACTCTCGGCGGAGAGCGTCTCGGCGTCCTGATCGACGGCTTCGACCTGGGCAACTCACCGCGCGAGTACCTCGAGCCACGAAGTCCGACGCTTGCGATGTCGACGACGAACGGCACGCGCGCGATCGTCACCGCGGCGGAGCGGTGTGAGCGCGTACTGGTCGCCTCGCTGCTGAACCTCGCCGCCGTCGTCGACCGCGCGCGGGAGCACGGCGACGACGTGGCCGTGTTCTGCGCGGGGGTGAAGGGGACGTTCGCGCTCGACGACGCCTACGTCGCCGGTCGCATCGTCGAGCGGATGGGAGGAGACCGGAGCGACGCGGCCGAAGCGGCTGCCCGGCTCGCCGCGTCGTACGCGACGGCGGAGGAGGCGTTCCGTGCGTCCCGGTCGGGGCGCGACCTGATCGACCGCGGACCCGCCCTCGAGCAGGACATCCCGTGGTGTGCGCGCGAGAGCGTTCTCGACGTCGTCCCTGTCGTCGCGGGCATGTACGGGATCGCCGCCGAGATCGTCCGGTGAAGACCGCGGTCGTCCTCTTCACCCGCGACCTCCGCCTCCACGACAACCCGACGCTCCACGCGGCGCTCGACGAGGCGGAGACCGTGCTGCCGCTCTTCGTCTCCGACGAGGGGATCACCGACACGCGGTACGGGTCAGCCGCCAACCGGCGCGCCTTCCTCGTGGAGTCGCTCGCCGATCTCGACGTGTCCTTGCGGACGGCGGGAGCGGCACTCGACGTCCGTCGCGGCGAGGTGGTCGCGGAGACGGTGAAGGCCGTTCGGCGCCTGAAGGCGGAGGCGGTGTTCGTCAGCGCCGACGTCTCCCCGTACGCGCGGGCGCGCGAGGAGAGGCTCGCGCGGGAGGTCGACCTCAGGGTCGTCGACTCGAGCTTCGTCGTGCCGGCGGGGGAGGTCGCCCCGGCGAGCAGCACGCACTAACAGGTGTTCACGCCGTACTACCGCGCCTGGCTCCCGGCCTGGCGCGGCGACCCCTACGGCACGCCGCGGAAGCTCCGCCTGCCCGAGGGGGCGACGACCAAGGCTCCGACAGCGGCTCGGCAGGCGTCGCTCGTCCCCGGCGGTGAAACGGCCGGGACGAAGCTCACGAGGCGATGGCTCTTGGACGGCCTCGCGGGCTACGGGAAGGGTCACGACGCGCTCGGCGAGGATGCCACCTCGAGGCTCTCGCCGTACATCCACTTCGGGTGCGTCTCGCCGCGAGCGCTGGCGGTTCGGGCGCGAGAGAAGCGCGGCGTCGCGTTCGTCCGTCAGCTCTGCTGGCGCGACTTCTACGCGCAGCTCCTCTGGGGGCAGCCGCAGACCGTGACCGACGACCTGCGCCCGCGTGGCGACCGCTGGGTCGACGACGAGGAGAAGCTCGAGACGTGGAAGGAGGGCAGGACCGGCTATCCGCTCGTCGACGCCGGGATGCGCCAGCTCCGCGACGAGGGCTGGATGCACAACCGCGCGCGGCTCGTCGTCGCGTCGTTCCTCGTCAAGCATCTCGGGATCGACTGGCGCGAGGGCGCGCGCCACTTCTTCGACCTCCTCCTCGATGGGGACGTCGCGCAGAACATCGGCAACTGGCAGTGGGTCGCAGGCACCGGCGTCGACACGCGTCCGAACCGCATGTTCAACCCGACGGCACAGCTGAAGCGGGTCGATCCAGCCGGGACGTACGTCAAGCGATACGTGCCGGAGCTCGCGGACGTGCCGGCGCTGGAGCTCGCCGAGCCCGGCCTGCTCACGCCCGACTACCCCGTGCCGATGGTCGACCACGCAGAGGCCGTCCGCGAGTTCAGGAAGCGTCGCGGAAACTAGGACACGCAGCCGATTCCGGCCTCTAGTCTCCCGCTCGTGGCTGAGACCGAGGAGCTGGGACGGGGCGGGCGGCTGCGTGGCGGGGCTGCGGGCGAGCTCGTGGCCGCTGCCTATGCGGCGGAGAGCGCCCACGGCCCGCGTCTCGCTCGCGGGCTCTCGCTCGCAGATCTCGCGCACGCTGTCGCGATCGTCGAAGGAGGCGATCTCGCGGGCGCAGACGCAGCCTCGCTCTTGCGAGGGCTGCTCGAGCTGCACGCGATCCCCGGCGA
>JACDBY010000445.1 GCA_013694685.1 Actinomycetota bacterium | reverse complement strand
ACAACGGCTCGTGGGAACGTTCGTCGGGCGATACGTGGGTCAACACGAACATCGCCGACGGCGGCCACAACAACTTCGACATCGCCGACCCGAACTTCCGGCAGTCGGCGTTCCAGCAGGGCCAGCTCATGGTGGCGTACGAGCCGCGCAACCAGGTCGACCAGAACTGGATCGCGGACACCCTCTTTGTCTTCTACGGCAACGAAGGCGTTCCGTTCATCGGGCCAGCCACCACCGACCCGACGCATGCGGGCTGGATCTGGACCGGCCGTGAGCACCTCTTCCGCTCGACCAACTACGGGCGGAACCCGGTCATGACGAAGGAGAAGCACCGGGAGCATTGCAACATCTGGTACGGCGACGGCGACGTGAACGAGAGTGGGACGTACGAGCCGGCGTTGGACCTCTGCGACGATTTCAAGCCGCTCGGCAACCCCGCCGCGGCCGGTCGACTGACGAACGCGTCGTTCGGGGCGTCGAAGGCCCTCGGCACGGTTGCAGCCGTCGAGCCCGCCCGGGATGGGAAGACGCTCTGGGCGGCGACGAGCATGGGCCGCATCTTCGTCTCGAAGAACTCCGACGCGGTCGATGCCGCAACGGTCGTCCTGGACCGGATCGACGACGAGGCGACGAACACGCCGAATCGGTACCCGACGGCGATCTACGTCGACCCGGCCGATTCGAACCACGCCTGGATCACGTACAGCGGCTTCAACGCGAAGACGCCGACGACCCCGGGTCACGTGTTCGAGGTGCGATACGTGCCGGGTGCGTCGACCTTCACCGTGTTGGACGGCTCGACGTTCGGTGACATCCCGGCGACCTCGATCGCGGTCGCGAACGACGGCACGATCGTCGTCGGCACCGACTACGGCGCGGTCTCATCGAACGGTGACGGCAACTGGGTGGAGGCAGGCAAGGGCCTCCCGCACGTCGTCGTCGCCGACCTCGTGTACGTCCCCTCGCGTGACCTGATGTACGCGGGCACGCACGGCCAGGGCGTCTGGACGCTCCGGCTGAAGTAAGGGCAGACCCACCGACGAACGTCACGAGGGGGTCGCCCTGAGGCGGCCCCCTCGTCGTCACTGGGCCGTGTGATAGCTCGACGCACGCGTCTCGATATCGCGGTGATATCGGTGAAAACGGCTTGATCAAGCCAAAAATCGATCCTTGACACCGGGTGTCCGGGACGGCTTGAATGCGCGGCCGTGCCTCGCCTCGTCGCCCCTCTCGTTGTCGTGCTCATGGTCGTCGCGGTCTCGTGCGGCGGCTCGGACACCACGTCGGGCTCGGTGCGTCTCCTCGTCTTCGGCGATCCACCCGAGCTCGAGGCGTATCGCACGCTGATCCAGGCCTTCGCCGAGGAGGAGCCGGAGATCGACGTCGAGCTCGTCGAGGCGAGTGACCGCGACGACCTCATCGCCCGGCTCTCGACCTCGATCGCGGGCGGGTCGCCGCCCGACCTCTTCCTGATGAACTACCGCTTCTACGGGCAGTTCGCCGCGCGCGGGGTGCTCGAGCCGCTCGAGTCGTACGTCGAGGACTCGGCCGCGTTCGCCCTGGACGACTTCTATCCCCAGGCCGTCGACGCGTTCCGCTGGGACGGCCAGGCGACATGCGTGCCCCAGAACATCTCGAGCCTCGTCGTCTACTACAACCGCGATCTGTTCGAGCGCTTCGCCGTGCCCGTACCTACGGACGACATGGCCTGGAGCCAGTTCGTCTACCGCGCCCAGCAGCTGACGCGCGACGCCGACGGGAACCTCGTCCGGGGCGCAGACCCCGATCTGCCGCCTCAGCCGAACGCCGCGCCGGCGGCGATCTACGGACTCGGTGTAGAGCCGACCATCATTCGGTTTGCGCCGTTCATCTGGTCGAACCGTGCCGAGCTCGTCGACGACGAGAGGGACCCCACGCGGTTCACGCTGGACACCCCCGCCGCGAAGAGCGCCCTCGAGCAGTTCTTCCAGCTGCGCACGCTCCAGGGCGTCGTGCCACCGGACGTCGAGGTCGAGGCGGAGGACGACGAGACCCGCTTCCTCAACGGCCGCCTGGCGATGCTCCTCGAGTCCCGGCGGCTCGTGCCGGCCCTCCGTGAGGCCGCGACGTTCGACTGGGACGTCGCTGCGCTCCCCCGCCACCAGCAGCCGGCGAGCATTCTCCACTCGGACGCCTACTGCATGACGAAGGCGTCGAAGCAGAAGGACGCCGCGTGGCGGTTCGTCGAGTACGCTCTAGGGCCCGACGGCGCACCCGTGATCGCCAAAACCGGGCGGACGGTTCCGTCGCTCCGCTCGGTAGCGGAGTCGGAGGCCTTCCTCGACCCGACGCAGAAGCCGCGCCACGCGAAGGTGTTCCTCGACGCGATCGCGACGATCCGGACCGTCCCGACGGTCTCGACCTGGCCGGAGATCGAGGACGCCGCGGAGCCGATCCTCGAGAACGGCATGTATCGCGCCCAGCCGATCGACGAGGTCGCGGCAGCGGTCGACGAGGCGACGCGGCCGCTCTTCGCCCGCGCCGAGTAGCCTCAGGCGGTGCGCGCCGGTGAGCGAAGGTTCGGCGGCTTGCGACAGCCGCTTGCCGTTGCGCTCGCCGTCCTCTTCGTCCTCCCGCTCTGGTTCCTCGTCGCCGGGTCGCTCCGCGAGCCCGGCACGGTGCCGCCGCGCACGCCCGAGCTCTTGCCGAGCCCGCTCTCGACCGCCGCGTATCCGGACGCCTTCGACCTCGTCGACCTCGGCCGGTACCTTCTGAACTCTCTCGCCGTCGCCGCGTTGACGGTGCCCCCGGCGGTGCTCGTCGCCTCGTGGGCTGGTTTCGCGCTCCTCCTGCTCGCGGGGCGGACGCGTCTCGTGCTGCTCGCCGTCTCGTTCGCGGCGCTGATGATCCCCGTCACAGCGCTGCTCGTGCCGCGCTTCACGCTCTACCGGTGGCTCGGTCTGACGGACACCTGGGTGCCGCTCGTCGCGCCCGCCCTGCTCGGGCTCTCGCCCTTCTATGTGCTCCTCTTCTACTGGAGCTTCCGGCGGCTGCCGTCGGAGCTCATCGAAGCCGCCCGGCTCGAGGACGTGCGGCCGTTCACCATGTGGCGCCGGCTCGCGATGCCCCTCGTGCGGCCGGTCACGGTCGCGGTCGCCCTGCTCGCCTTCATCGCCTCGTGGGGGAACTTCCTCGACCCGCTCGTCTACCTCTTCGACCCCGACCTCTACACGCTGCCGCTCGGTCTCCGCTCGCTCGCCGTGCTCGACCGGACGAACTACCCCGTGCTGCTCGCGGCCGCCGTCGTCGCGACCGCGCCCGTCGTCCTCGCCTTCGCGGTCGCGCAGCGATTCTTCCTCCACGAGGACCGCGGCGCGGGGTGGCTCGGACGATGAGCGTCGTCGTCGAGGGCCTCGAGAAGCGCTTCGGCTCGGTCGTCGCCCTCCGAGGCGTCACGCTCGAGGCGCGCGACGGTGAGCTCCTCGTCGTCGTCGGCCCGTCCGGGTGTGGAAAGAGCACCCTGCTGCGCTGCATCGCGGGGCTCGAAGCGGTCGACGAGGGCACGATCTCGATCCGCGGCCGCGACGTCACCCGCACCCGGCCGGCCGAGCGCAACGTCTCGATGGTCTTTCAGAGCTACGCGCTCTTTCCGCATCTGACGGCCGGCGAGAACATCGGGTTCGGCCTCGTCGTCCGCGAGACGCCGAAGGCGGAGGTGCGTCGACGCGTCGCCGACGCGGTGGCGCTCGTGGGCATCGCCCACCTGGTCGAACGACGTCCGTACGAGCTCTCGGGCGGCGAGCGCCAGCGTGTCGCCCTGGCGCGCGCCCTCGTGCGCGAGCCGGAGGCATATCTGCTCGACGAGCCGCTCTCGAACCTCGATGCGGGAACGCGCGTCGAGATGCGCACCGAGCTGCGGCGGTTGCACAGACAGGTCGGGGCGACGATGGTGTACGTCACCCACGATCAGATCGAGGCGCTGACGCTCGCCGACCGCGTCGCGGTGATGCACGCGGGCCGCGTACGGCAGGTCGGGACCCCGGACGAGGTCTACCGGCGCCCAGCCGACCGTATCGTGGCGGCCTTCCTCGGAACCCCCCGGATGAACTTCCTGGCAGCCACCGATGCGGGGGCGTTCCTCGCGATCCCGGAAGGGTCGGAGCTCGGTGTCCGGCCAGAGCACCTGCGGCTCGACGGCGACGTGCCGGCGCGGGTCGAGCTCGTCGAGGTCGCGGGCGGCGACGCATACGTTCACGTGACGGGGGGTCTCGTCGCCCGCGTGCCCGCCGATGCCCGGCCAAACGAGGGCGACGAGGTGAGGCTCGGCGTCCGAGGCGCGGACGCCCACTTCTTCGACGTCGCGACGGGCGAGCGGGTCGGGTCGTGAGCGAGCGGCGGCAGCTCGCGTTGATGCTCGCGCCCTACGTCCTAGGGCTCACCGTGCTCGTCCTGCTCCCCGCGCTCGTCACGTTCGCGCTGGCGCTCACCGAGTACGACCTCGTCCGCGCACCGCGGTTCGTCGGCTTCGACAACTTCCGGGAGCTCGCAGGGGACGACGTCTTCCGGGTCGCAGTCACGAACTCACTCGTGTTTGCGGCGATCGCCGTCCCGCTGCG
>JACDBY010000443.1 GCA_013694685.1 Actinomycetota bacterium | reverse complement strand
TGTCTGATCCGCGCAGGCTGCGCAGCACCGAGAAGGTCGTTGCGAGCGACGTCACGCCGTACCGCTCGATCACGTCCCACGCACGGGCATGCGACGGGGTGTCGAGCATCCCTTCGTAGGCGACGCTCGTCGCGCCGCACGTGAGAGGTCCGTAGACGCCGTGGCTCTGGCCGGTGAGCCAGGCGATCTCGACCGCGCACCAGAGCACGCTCGAGTTGCGTGGGCTGAAGGCGCTGTGGAGGGCCGCTGCGTAAGCGAGGAAGCCGCCCGTCGCGTGGACGATCCCCGTCGGCCGCCCTCTCCGGTTGGCGATGTAGGCGACAAGCAACGGATGGTCGGCGCGAACCGCGGGCGCCGGAGTGCTCGGTGCCGCGGTTCCGGGTCGGGGTCGTGCGACGAGATCGTCGTACCAGCGGTCGCCCTCGTACCAGTCGACGTCGATCCCCGTGCGGCGGACGACGACGGTGTGCTCGATTCCCGCCGCGGCGGGAATCGCGTCGTCGGCGCGGGCTTTGAGTGGGAGGATCATCCCATGGCGCCAGGCACCGTCCTGCGTCACGAGGACCTTCGGGTTGAGGTCGGCGAGGCGGTCGGCGACCGCGTCGGCCGGGAGCGCCGAGGCCATCACGGCGTGAACCGCGCCGATCCGCGCGCAGGCGAGCATCGAGACGATCGTCTCGGGGATGAGCCCCATGTAGAGCGCGACCCGGTCCCCCTGCTCGACGCCGATCCCGCTGAGGGCGTCAGCGAGCGCGCAGACCTCGGCGTGGAGTGCGCCGTACGTGATCGTGCGGCGGTCGCCGGGCTCCCCTTCCCAGTGGAACGCGGGCCGGTCCGCGTGCTGGGGAAGGTGACGTTCGAGGCAGCTCTCGACGACGTTCAGCTCTCCGCCCGGAAACCACCGCCCGCCCCGCGCGCCCGGCTCGTACGCGCGCTCGAAGCGGCGGCGCCAGACGAGCGTGTCCGCGATCTCCTCCCACCGCGCTAGAACGTCGGTCTCAGCCATGGCTGACCGCTCTCGCGACGGCCGCCGCCGCCCGGGTCAGCCGGGGTGCAACCTGCTCGACGAGGACCTCCTCGCTGTAGGTGTCGGCACTGCCCACCGCGACCAGAGAGGCAAGGGCCGTACCGTCCGCGGAGATCACCGGGACGGCGATCTCGGCGAGGTCGTGCGGCTCCTCGACGATGACGAGATACGGCGCCTTTGCCCAGCGCCTCCGGTCCGAGACCGTGAAGTGATCACCGTTCGTGGCAGAGGCGAGCGCGTCCTCCCACGCCGCGTCGAGGCTCCTGGCCGAGAGCAACCGGCCGGCCGCGGTCTCGAACGCCGGCCGCATCCGTGCGGGCTCGCGGAAGATCCCGCCGGGGTCGTCGCCGTCGACCCGGTCGATGTAGACCGTCCAGCCGCGCACGAGCACGGCCGCGAGCAACGTCGCCTTCGTCGCGTTGCGAAGCTCGACGAGATACGGCGAGATGGCACGGAACACGGGCAGCCGCGCCAGGTACCGCTCGGCGAGCCGGACGAGCTCGCCCCCGAGGCCGTACCGCAGCGAGATGGGATCCTGCTCGACAAGCCCTGCCGCGGCAAGCGATCGGAGCAAACGGTGGACGGTTGGCAGAGAGAGACTCGAGCGCTCGGCGAGGTCGGTGAGCTGTTGGTACGGCGGCCCCTGACTCAGGAGATCGAGGAGCAGCGTCGCGTTGCGGACCGTGCCGAGCGTTCCGCGTGGCACGTCGTCCGGCTGCTGCATCGTCTCAGTGTACAACGACTCCAGATACAGAGGTTGTCTTTCACATAGCGGAATGGTATTCTTGCCCGAGTTGACACGCGCCTACCGTCACAATCTGAACGGGAGCTCGCTGGAACGTGGTGCGACGCAGCTCGAGGTGAAGGACGTCAGCCTGCGGTTCGGCGGTGTCCAGGCGCTCGAAGATGTCAGCCTGGCGGTGCGCCAGGGCGGCATTCACGCCGTGATCGGCCCGAACGGGGCCGGCAAGACGAGCCTCCTCAACTGCATCAGCGGGCTCTACCGCCCGCAGCGAGGCTCGATCGCGCTCCAGAACGGCAAGCGCCACGAGCTGACGAAAGCCCGCCCGAGCCGGATCGCGAAGTGGGGCGTCGCGCGCTCGTTCCAGAACATCGAGCTCTTCAAGCACATGACGGTGCTCGAGAACCTGATGCTCGGCCGTCACACGCACATGCGCCATAACGTGCTCACTGCGCTTCTCTACTGGGGGCCGGCGGAGCGGCAGGAGATCCGTGAGCGGGAGCTCGTCGAGGAGGTCGTCGACTTCCTCGAGCTCCAGGCCTTCCGCAAGCAGGAGGTGGGGCGGCTCTCCTACGGTTTCCAGAAGCGGGTCGAGCTCGGTCGCGCGCTCTGCATCCAGCCCGCCGTGCTGGTTCTCGACGAGCCGATGGCCGGGATGAACACCGAGGAGAAGGAGGACATGGCGCGCTTCATCCTCGACGTCAACGAGCTCGCCGGCGTCACGGTGGTGCTGATCGAGCACGACATGGGCGTCGTGATGGACATCTCGGACCGCGTCACCGTGCTCGACTTCGGTCGCGTGATCGCCGACGGCGAGCCGGCGCAGGTCTCGAGCGACCCGGCGGTGATCGAGGCCTACCTCGGAGAGCAGCGGGCGGCGTGAGCCCCGCGAGCGAGCCCACCACGTTCCCGAAGCTCCTCGCCGGTCTGGCCGAGCGGTACGGCGACCGGCGCGTGGCGCTGCAGGAGAAGCGGTTCGGGATCTGGCAGCCGATCACCTGGGGCGCGTACCACCGGCGCGTGCGGCAGTTCGCGCATGGGCTCGCGAGCCTCGGCTTCGAGCGGGATGCCACGCTCGCGATCCTGGGCGACAACCGACCG
This sequence comes from Actinomycetota bacterium, assembly GCA_013694685.1. Classification (GTDB taxonomy): domain Bacteria; phylum Actinomycetota; class Thermoleophilia; order Gaiellales; family Gaiellaceae; genus Gaiella. The sequence continues at coordinate 10,063 of JACDBY010000443.1, read as the reverse complement.
GAATGGGTGATCGCAGAGCTTGCCGCACAATCGCTCGGCGGCCGGTCGGTCGGTCTCTACCCCGACGGCGTCGTCGACGAGATCCACCACGTCCTCGACCACGCAGGGGTCCGCATCGTCGTCTGCGAAGACCAGGAGCAGGTCGACAAGCTGATCGCCCTGCGGGCCGGCGGACGACTCGCGACCGTCGAGCACATCGTCTCCTACGACCCGCGCGGCCTCGCGAGCTATGCCGTCGACCTGCTCGTGGCGTTCGACGAGCTCGAGCGGCGTGGAGCAGAGCTCGAGGTGGAGCGGCCCGGCTGGCTCGACGCGGAGGTCGCCGCCGGCCGGGCGAGCGACACGGCCATCCTCTGCACGACGTCCGGCACGACCGGGAAGCCGAAGCTCGCGATGCTGAGCCACGAGAACCTGCTCTGGATGGGGTCGAGCCTGATGTCGGTCGATCCCATCGGGCGCAACGACGAATACGTCAGCTTCCTGCCGCTTGCCTGGATCGGGGAGCAGATGGTCTCCATCGCGTGCGGTCTGCAGGCCGGCTTCACGCTGAGCTTCCCGGAGGACGCCGCGACCGTCCGCGCCGACATGCGCGAGGTCGGCCCGCGCGTCATGTTCAGCCCGCCGCGGATCTGGGAGAGCCTCCTCTCGATGGTGCAGGTCCGGCTGAGCGACGCGGGCTGGCTCAAGCGAAAGACCTTCGCAGCGGGGCAGGCGATCGGCGCCCGCGCGGCCGACCGCAGGCTCTCGGGGCGCCGGCTCGGCCCGGGACTCGCCGTCGCGCACGCCGTCGCCGAGCTCGTCGCGCTCCGTCCGGTACGAAACCAGCTCGGTCTGACGCGCGTCCGCCGTGCCTACACGGGCGGCGCGCCGCTCGGGCCGGACGTGTTCCGTTTCTTCCACTCGATCGGCGTCAACCTGAAGCAGATCTACGGCCAGACCGAGATCTGCGGGATCGCGGTGATCCACTCGGACGACGCGATCCGCTTCAACACGGTCGGTTTCGGCATCCCCGGGACGGACGTCAAGATCGGCGACCACGGCGAGATCCTGCTCCGCTCCCCCGCCGTCTTCGGCGGCTACTACCGGAACGACGAGGCAACCGCCGAGGCGCTCCGCGACGGGTGGCTCCATACGGGCGACGCCGGCTATCTCGACGAGGACGGACAGCTGGTCGTCATCGATCGCGCGAAGGACGTCATGGAGGCGGCCGACGGCACGGTGTTCAGCCCCGCATTCATCGAGAACAAGCTCAAGTTCAGCCCGTACGTGGAGGAGGCGGTCGTGTTCGGCGGCGGCGAACGGCCGCATGTCGCGGCGATGGTCTCGATCGACATGGAGACGGTCGGCACGTGGGCGGAGCGCAAGAAGCTGAACTACACGACCTACACGGACCTCGCGCAAAAACCCGAGGTGTACGCCCTCGTCGCCGAGGCGGTCGCCCGCGCGAACGACGATCTGCCGGAGACGATGCGCGTCCAGCGATTCGTGCTGCTCCACAAGCAGCTCGACGCCGACGACGAGGAGCTCACCCGGACGCGCAAGGTGCGGCGCGGGACGATCTCGACGCGGTACGGCGAGATCATCCGAGCGCTCTACGGCGAGGACGAGACCGTGACGATCTCGAGCGTCGTCGCCTACCAGGACGGCAGCACGACCTCACGCGAGATCTCGCTGCGGATCGCCTCGACGAACGGCGTCGACACGCCCTCGCGAGAGTTGACCGGGGCCCGAGGCTGATGGACATCTTCGTCCAGCTCACCGTCGCGGGGCTCTCCGACGGCGCGATCCTCGCCCTCGCGGCGCTCGGCTTCGTGATCGTCTACAAGGCGTCAGGCGTCATCAACTTCGCCCAGGGACACTTCCTGCTGATCGGCGCCTACGTCCTCTTCGCCGCGATCGTCGACTGGGGGCTGCACTGGGTGCTCGGCGTCCTCGTCGCCGTCCTCGTCGCCGTGACGCTCGGGCTCGTCGTCGAGCGGCTCGTCCTGCGACCGCTGGTGGGGCAGCCGGTGATCTCGGTGATCATGGTCACCATCGGGCTGACGTATATCCTGCTCGGGATCGTGCTGCTCGCGTGGGGGTCCACCCCGCTCGCGCTGCCGGCGTTCATCCCCTCCGACACGGTCGGGATCCTCGGCGCGGAGGTCGGCGAGAACCGCCTCTGGGCGATCGGCCTCGTCGTCGTCGCACTCATCGGCTTCGGGCTCTTCTTCCAGCGCTCGCGGCAGGGAATCGCCATGCGCGCTGTCGCAGACGACCAGCAGGCGGCGCTCGCGATGGGCATCAGCGTCCGCCGCGTCTTTGCGCTCGCCTGGATCCTCGCGGGCGTGAGCGCGGTTGGTGCGGGAATGCTCCTCGCCAACCTCACGAGCGTGTCGCTCGACCTCGCGTCGTTCGGCCTCCTCGTCTTCCCGGTCGTGATCCTCGGCGGGCTCGACTCCGTGCTCGGCGTCGTCGTCGGCGGCGCGCTGATCGGCCTCCTGCGCCAGTACAGCGCCTTCTACCTCGACCGAGAGCTCTCCGAGATCAGGATCGGCGGCATCGCGGAGAACGGGATCACGGGCACGGCCGAGCTCGTGCCGTACGTCGCACTCGTCCTCATCCTGCTCGTCAAGCCGTACGGGCTCTTCGGGCAACACCGGATCGAGCGAGTCTGATGTCGACGATCACGACCGGTGTCTACAGCCGCACGTATCGCCAGGACTTCCTGCTCCGACGGACGTGGCTCGAGAGGGCGAGGCTCGCCCTCGTCCTGCTCGCCATTGCGGTCGCCCCGTTCCTCCTCTCCGTGTACTGGCTCGAGGTCGCAACTCAGATCGCGATCGCCGCGATCGGGGCGATCGGTCTCAACATCCTCGTCGGCTTCACCGGCCAGATCAGCCTCGGCCAGGGCGGATTCCTCGCCGTCGGCGCCTTCACCGCGGGGCTCACGGCGATCCACACCGGTCTCAATCCCCTCGCCGGGGTCGCGCTCGCCGGAGTGGTCGGCGCGGTCGTCGGCGGCTTCTTCGGACTGCCGGCGTTGCGGCTGAAGGGCCTCTACCTCGCGATCGCGACGCTCGCGAGCCAGGTCATCATCACGTGGTCGATCATCCACCTGAGCTTCCTGGGTGCGGCCGAGCCGCTCGCGATCGTCGAGCCCGCAACCGTCTTCGGCTGGACGGTGAGCGGGACATGGGAGTGGTTCTGGGTGATCGCAGCCTTCGCGGCCGTGGCAGCAGTCCTCGCGACGAACCTCTTTCGCACGGGCGTCGGGCGAGCCTTCGTCGCGATCCGCGACCAGGACATCGCCGCCGAGGCGGTCGGGGTCAACGTGGCCGGCTACAAGATTCTGGCGTTCGCCCTCTCGTCGGCGTTCGCCGGGGTCGCGGGCGCGCTCACGGCCTACCGGGACACGTTCCTGACCTGGGAGAGCTTCACGTTCGAGATCTCGATCCTCTACCTCGCGATGATCATCGTGGGGGGACTCGGCAGCGTCTCGGGAGCGATCTACGGCGCGGCGTTCATCATCGGCCTCCAGGCCTTTCTGCAGGAGCTCGGTGGCAACCTGCAGGGCTCGTTCCCCTCCGTCCAGGAGAACCTGCCGGCGATCCAGCAGATCATCTTCGGCCTCACAATCGTGCTCTTCCTGATCTTCGAGCCACGCGGGCTCGCGCGCATCTGGCAACGCAGCAAGGACTACCTCCGACTATGGCCGTTTCGGTACTGAGCGCGGCACACGCCGCAAGAAAGGAGACAGGGGTGAGGATTCGACTGACAGCAGCAGCCTTGGGTGCCCTGGTCGTCGTCGCGCTCGTGGGCGCGACAGGCGGGCAGGCCCGCTCGCAGGCGACGATCAAGATCGGGGCGCTCTGCGATCTGACCGGGCCGACGTCCGACATCGGTGCGAGCTACTGCAGGGGCGAGCAGGCCTACATGGCGTACTTCAACCGCAGAGGCGGCTTCGCCAACAAGGACAAGGTCGACTTCACGGCGCAGGACTACGCGTACAACGTGGCGCGGGGCCTGCAGCTCTACGCGTCGCAGTCGGACGGTGCGGTTGCGTTCCTCGGCTGGGGCACGGCAGACACGACTGCGCTCGCATCCCGCATCACCAACGACAAGCTGCCGTTTCTCTCGGCCTCGTACGCCGAGCAGCTGACCGACCCGAAGGACACGCCGTACAACTTCGTCGTCGCGACGAACTACTCGGCGCAGGCCCAGATCGCGCTCAAGCAGATCGCGAAGACACCGGGCAAGCACGAGGTCGCGTTCTTCCACAACAACAGCGCGTTCGGCACGGCGCCGATCGCCGGGGCGACCGAGTACATCAGGCAGAAGCGGCTGAACATCGGCTGGAAGTCGTATCCGATGATCACCGGGACGACTGGCTTCGACGCCCAGCTCCTGCAGGCGAAGCAGCAGGGCGCCGACTACGTGATCGTCCAGAACGTCCCGACTCCGGCCTCGATCCTCGCGAAGGACATCAAGCGGCTCGGCCTCGACATGAAGATGATCTGCCTCAACTACTGCGCGAGCGAGGTGTTCGTGAAGCTCGCCGGTCCGGCCGCGAACGGGGTACTCGGCGTCCAGCCGTTCGCACCGGTCTCCCTCAGGTTGAAAGGCATGACCGTGCCCGAGACGTGGCTCAAGTCGAACGGCTCGAACCTCGCCAAGGAGGGTCTCGGCTTCCTCCAGGGGTGGTACACGGCGGCCGTCCTCGTCGAGGCGATCAACAACGTGATCAAGGCGAAGGATCAGGTCTCGGGGCCGAACATCAAGGCGGCTCTCGAGCGGATGCCGGCCTTCCTGACCGGTGGCGTCACCTACCCGATCAAATTCGGCGCCTCGGGCAGCGTGGGCCATGACGGCATGAAGGGGTCGCGCGTCTACACGATCCGAAACGGCAGGTTCACGAAGACGACGGGGTACGTCGTCCCGTAGCGGTCGCGCACGGGGAGCCGGCTCGCGCCGGCTCCCCGGCGGTCGCCGAGGCAGATGCCGATGCTCGCGCTCTCGAACGTCGAGGTGATCTACGACAAGGTGATCCTCGTCCTGCGCGGTCTCTCGCTCGAGGTCCGGGAGGGCGAGGTCGTCGCTCTCCTCGGCGCGAACGGGGCGGGCAAGTCGACCACGCTCAAGGCGATCTCGGGTCTCTTGCCCTCGGAGGACGGTGAGATCACCTCGGGCTCGATCCGCTTCGGCGAGACTCGGATCGAGCATCGAGACGCGGCGGACATCGTCCGGCTCGGGATCAGCCAGGTGCTCGAGGGCCGCAGGATCTTCGCGCATCTGACACCCGACGAGAACCTCCGCGCGGGCGCCTACACAAGCCGGAACGGCTCGCTGAAGGACGACCTCGCGCTCGTCTACGACTACTTCCCGCGGCTCAAGGAGCGGCGGAAGCAGACCGCCGGCTACCTCTCCGGCGGCGAGCAGCAGATGCTCTCGATCGGACGGGCGCTGATGGCGCACCCGAAGCTCCTCATGCTCGACGAGCCGTCGCTCGGGCTCGCGCCGAAGCTCGTGACCGAGATCTTCGAGATCGTGGGGCGGCTGAACACCGAGCTCGGGACGACGATCCTCGTGGTCGAGCAGAACGCGCGTCTCGCCCTCGAGGTCGCCCACCGCGGGTACGTGATGGAAGGCGGCAGGATCGTGCTCGACGGCCCGGCCGAAGAGCTCGAGCGCAACCCTGACGTGCAGGAGTTCTATCTGGGCCTGACCGAGACCGGCGAGCGGCGCTCCTACCGCGACGTCAAGCACTACAAGCGGAGAAAGCGATGGCTGTAACCGTCAGCCCCGAGGCCCATGCCCACACATTCGACGCGCTCGTCGCCGCGACCTTGCCCGCGGCCGCGAGACGGATCGACGCGTTCGCCGCTCGCGTTCGCAGCGCACATCTCGAGCCCGAGGACCTCGTCGACGTCGCTGCGCTCGAGCGGATCCCCGTCCTCTCGAAGGACGAGCTCATCGAGCTCCAGGCCGCATCTCCCCCGTTCGGCGGCCTCCTCGCGCCCGGCGCACGAGCGCGGCGAGTCTTCCAGTCCCCGGGACCGCTCTACGAGCCCGAGCTCGAACATCGAGACCCATGGCGCGCTGCTCCTGCGCTCGAAGCCGCTGGCTTCGGCTCGGACGACCTCGTCCTCAACGCGTTCTCGTACCACCTCTCACCGGCGGGCGCTATGTTCGAGGCCGCCGCCCTCGCGCTCGGCGGGTCGGTCGTGCCGGGCGGGGTCGGTAACCTCGAGCTCCAGGCACGGGCGTGCCTCGACCTCGGCGTCACCGCGTACGTCGGGCTCCCGAGCTACCTGAAATCCCTCATCGAGCGGGCTCAGGCGATGGGCGCCGAGCCGGGCACGTGGCCGGTCTCGAAGGCACTCGTCTCGGGCGAGCCGCTGCCCGCCTCGCTGCGAGCGCGGCTCGAGGAGTGGACGCCCACCGTCCGTCAGCTCTACGGCACGGCCGAGGCGGGCCTGATCGGCTACGAGTGCGACGCCGTCGAGGGGTTGCATGTGCCGAGCGACGCGCTTGTCGAGGTGTGCGACCTGACGACGGGCAAGTCGATGTGGGACGGCGGGGAGGGGCAGGTCGTGGTGACGCTCTTCTCCTCCGACTATGCGCTCGTTCGCTTCGGCACGGGCGATCTGTCTGCTTTCATGACCGAGCCGTGTCCCTGCGGTGCGCCCTCGCCGCGGCTCGCGGGCTGGCTCGGGCGGGTCGGCGAGGCCGTCAAGGTCAGGGGGATGTTCCTCCATCCCCGGCAGGCCGAGGACACGATCGGCGGCACACCGGGCCTCGCGCGCTTCCAGCTGCAGATCGACCGGATCGACCACCGGGACGTCCTTCGCTGCGAGCTCGTCGCCGAGGACCCCTCCGCAGCGGGCGGGCTCGCGGAGCTTGTCCGCACCCGGATCCGCTCCGCGCTCCGGTTCGACGCGGACGTCGCCCTCGTCGACGGGCTGCCCGGGGACGCGCCGGTGCTCCTCGATCGGCGTACGTGGGACTGAGACGACGGGTCGGTCTTTCCTGACACAGTGTCCGGCGCATGAGGCCGTCCGAGGTCAACCCCGAGTCCCTGACCGCGATCAGCCGAGACCTGTTCCCCGATTATGTCGGCTTCGAGGTCACGAGCGTCGAGGACGGCGTCCTGCGAGCAGAGGTGACGATCCGCCCCGAGCACCTGGCGCCGAACGGGTTTCTCCACGCTGGTGTCGTCGTCACCCTCGCCGACACCGCCGCGGGCTATGGCTGCATCGCGCACTTGCCCGAGGGGGCCGAGGCGTTCACGACCCTGGAGCTGAAGACGAACTTCCTGCGGACTGCGCGATCGGGTGTCGTTCGCTGCGAGGCCCGCGCCGCCCATCTCGGCCGCACGACACAGGTCTGGGACGCGACGGTCACCGACGAGGAAGGACGCGCGATCGCCCTCTTTCGCTGCACGCAGCTCGTGCTCTATCCTCGGTCAGACGCCTGACAGCAAGCGCCGAGCGTCATCGTCGAGCTCGGTCGGACGACCTTCGTTGTCCACGCGGACAACGGTATGACGACCGCGCACGCAGAGCTCGCCGTCGCGGTGGATCGTCCACGTGTACGTGATCGAGGTCGTGCCCAGGCGCTCCGGGGTGAGCTCGATCTCCAGCTCGTCCTCGAAGACGAGCACCGCGAGATACTCCGCCTCGACCGCGCGCCGAGGGTAGCTCCCCTGATCCGGGATGCCGAGCGTGCGGAAGAGCGACGTCTCGGCGGCCTCCGCCCACCGGAAGGCGGCGGTGAAATGGATGCGCGCGCCGGCGTCGGTATCGATCCACGCGACTCGGGCTCGCTCGACCTGTCGCGGCGGTGCCACGACGGGAGCCTAGCCCGCGAGAGAGTCGACTCACACTCGGTACAGAGACGTCACGGTTCCGGCGGTACGGTCGCTGTCGTGAAGATGGCCGACTGCCCGCGGGCGAGCGGCCGCGGGAGCGGCTGGCACGGACTGGATGCGCGACCGGTGTCGAGGTCGCGCTCCCGGATCCCTTCCCATTCGTCGAGTAGGCGAGCGGGAGATCGAGCATCGTCGCGTAGCGAACGGCCTGACCGAAGCCGTCTTCGGGCCGCTTGTACTCGCGTTTTGCCTCGACGACGCCGACACCGAGCCCGGGAGCGATCTCGAGGAGTAGTCGGCACGGAGCGGCTTCTCGCGGCGGTGGCGTCCGCGGGTCGCCAAGATCCGCCCGTCGGCGACGGGGTACTGCTCGACGATCTGATCCTCGGACCAGCCGGCCGCCTTCAGACGCGGGACGACGTAGTCCCGGCAGGTGTCCGCCTCGAGCGGGCCGCGCGCAGACATCCCGCGCATCGCTGGCCGGTCGCGCGAGCTGGGCTATCGCCGGCCTGACGCTCAGGCGGCGTGCGGGGCGGCGCCCGAGCCGGTGTCGGCGCCCGGCCCAGTCGTCGCCCACTCGCCCACCTCGAACCAGTGGGTGCCCTCGAGTGAGGCCACAACGTCGGGATGGGTGTGGGAGGCGTTCACGACGTGATGCTCCACGTCGCAGCAGATCTCGACCACGTCGAGCGAGAGCGCGCTCGGAATCCGGCCGACGACCTCGAACGGGAGCTGCGCCTCGTGCACCGACATGTGCTTGAACTGCAGGTCGGGCGCGAGCTCCATCAGGGTGGGCCAGTCGGGGCAGGTCTTGTAGCTCATCCCGAGGCCTCCTTCGCGCCCCTCCTCCACGTTCCTTCGAGCCGCACGAGGCCACGGCTCTCGCCGTCGGGATAGACGAGCAGCGGTAGCCCGCGCGGGAGCCGGTCGAGGAGCCGTCCGTCCTCGCCGAGCAGGGCGAGCGTGACTTCGAAGCGCCCGAACTGGAGGGGTGACGAAGGGACGGTGAGCTCGAGCGCGAGCTCTCCCTCCGAGCTCGTCCCGCCGAGCTCGATGGTCTCGAGCCGCTCCTCGGCGACGAGGAGGCCGGCCGCGTCGCGCACCTCGACGTGAAGGATCGGAGCGCACGATGCACCCTCGATCGTGAGGTGGAGACCGAATCCCTCGCCGGCGACGAACCGATCGCGCGGCGTCCTGTCCGAGGCAACGAGCCGGGCTGCCGCGAAGCGCGCCTCGCCCGTTGCGGCGGGGCCGCGTCCGTTCGCGGAGGGGGTCTCTGTCTCGTCGGCCAGCGCTCGACGGTATCGCGTGATTGCCTCGTGTACGGGGCCGTCGAAGGCGAGTGAGCCGTCGCGCAGCAGTACGGCCCGGTCGCACAGCCGCTCGACCGCCGAGGCGTCGTGGGAGACGAAGAGAATCGTGCCACCCCGCTCCTTGAACGAGGCGATCACGCCAAAGCACTTCCGCTGGAAGCTCTCGTCGCCGACTGCGAACACCTCGTCGAGGAGCAGGACATCCGCCTCCAGGAACGCGGCGATCGCAAAACCGAGTCGCATCGTCATCCCCGTGGAGTACGTCCTCACCGGCCTGTCGATCGCATGCTCGAGCTCCGCGAACCCGACGATCTCGTCGAACCGCTCCCGGATCCGGGCGCGCGAGAGCCCCTGGAGCGCCCCGTTCAGCTCGACGTTCTCGCGGCCCGTGAAGTCGGGGTGGAACCCGGCGCCCAGCTCGAGGAGCGACCCGATCCGGCCGCCGGTCTCGACCCGGCCCGCAGTTGGCTTGATGATCCCCGCGATCAGCCGCAGGAGCGTCGACTTGCCCGAGCCGTTGCGCCCGACGAGCCCGACCGCCTCGCCGGGGGCGACGGCGAGCGAGACCTCGCGGAGCGCCCACACCTCCTGCGCACGCGTGCGCCCGCGGGCGACAAGGAGCTCCTTGAGCGTGTGCGTGTCACGCGCGCGGACGACGAACCTGCGAGAGACCTCCTCGACCGCGATTTCGCCGGGGCGCATCACGCCGTCACGGCCGCCAGTCGGCGGCGGACGATATCGGCGAGGACGCCGACGAACGCCTCGTCGGCGTTCGGCATCTCGATCCGGGAGAGCCGGAGCCCGAGCTCGGCCGCGCGGTCGGTCGCCTCGACGTCGAGATCCAACCTGATCTCGAGGTGGTCAGAAACGAAGCCGACCGGGCAGACGAGCACGTCCGTGA
>JACDBY010000208.1 GCA_013694685.1 Actinomycetota bacterium | reverse complement strand
GCGGAATCCCGCCGCTCGATCCGCGCCTCCGGCGGGGCAGATCCCTAAAGGCCACCGCTTCGCGTCGGGCTGTTCCAGTCGCAAATGCCTTGACGGAGATATCACTGCTCGGCGACTTGGGCGCGGTAGGCCTCGGCGTCGAGCAGACCGTCCGCCTCCGCCGCGTCGGAGAGCCTGATCCTCACGAGCCAGCCGTCGCCGTACGGGTCGGCGTTGATCGCCTCGGGCTCGTCGACCGCTTTCTCGTTCACCTCGAGCACCTCACCCGAGAGCGGTGCGATCACGTCGGAGACGGCCTTCACGGACTCGACCTCGGCGTAGGGCCTGTCCTTCGAGACCGTCATGCCGACCTCGGGCGCCTCGAAATGCACGAGCTCGCCGAGCGAGTCCTGCGCGTACCACGTGATTCCGAGCACGGCCTCCTCTCCCTCCACCCTGGCCCAGTCGTGCTCGGGGTGGTAGCGCAGGTCGTCGGGGTAGCTCTCGTCTGGCATCAGGGCTCCTTCTTGTAGATCGGCTTCTTCACGATTCGGGCCAGCCGGGAGCGGCCGCGAACGTCGACCACGAGCTCCGTCTCGGGCACTGCCCGGGCCGCGGGGACGTAGCCCATCCCGATCCCGACGTCGAGCGACGGGGAGTGCGTTCCGGAGGTCACCTCGCCCCCACCCTCGATCGTCATCCCGTGACGCGGGATCGCACGTTCCTCCATGACGAACGCGACGAGCTTTCGCACCGGCCCGTCGGCCTTCAGGCGACGCAGGGCTTCGGCCCCGGTGAACTCGGTCTCGAGTCCACACGCCCAGCCGAGACCAGCGGAGATCGCATCCGTCTCGCTCGTGAGATCCTGGCCATGGAGCGGGTAGCAGACCTCCAGGCGAAGCGTGTCGCGCGCACCGAGCCCGCAGGGCTTCACGCCCCGTTCGAGCACGGCGTCCCAGAGGGCTGCTGCCTCGTCGTCCGGGCAGAGGAGCTCGACGCCGGTCTCGCCCGTGTAGCCCGTGTAGCCAACCATCACTTCGATCCCACCGACCTCGCCCATCCCATGGGTGAACGCCGGCGACGCGGGCAGCCCGAGTCGCTCGAGCGAGCGCGGCCCCTGGACGGCGACGAGGGCATACCCGTCGGATGCGTCGCGTACCTCGGTGCCGCGGGCCTCGCGCTCCTTCAACCAGTCGTAGGCCGCTTCTCTGTTGCCTGCATTGACAACAAGCAGGAACTGACCGGCGCTCATGCGGTAGACGATGAGGTCGTCGACGATCCCGCCGTCCTCGTTCGTGAGGAGTGTGTACTGCGCCTCCCCGTCGCCGATCCGCTCGAGGTCGTTGGAGAGCATCGACTGGAGGAACGGGCCGGAGGCCGGGCCGTCGACGTGGAGCTGACCCATGTGGGAGACGTCGAACGCCCCGGCGTCGCTCCGCACCGCCAGATGCTCGGGGATCACGCCCTCGTACTGGACGGGCATCTCCCAGCCGGCGAACGGGACGAGGCGCGCGCCGGCGGCGACATGACGCTCGTAGAGCGGCGTCCGGCGGAGGGTGGCATCCACGGCAGCGACATTACCGCGATGCCCCTGGTGTGTCCGACTTCAGTCGGACACGTGCTCTCGCTCGATTCCGCGAAGCAGAACTCCGCAGAAGCCCACTCCTTAGTCCTTCAGGAAGCTCGGCACGTCGATGTCGTCGTCGTCGGCGCGCGGACGCGGGTCGAACCGCGGTGGCGGCGACTCGGAGGACGGAGGCCCGCTCGAGACGATCGCCGGCTCGAGCCGGCGACGACGCACCCGGCCGTCGCCGAAGCCGGTCGCGATGACGGTGACCCGCACGTCCTCGCCGAGCGACTCGTCGATCACCGCGCCGAAGATGACGTTCGCGTTCGGATCGGCATGTCCGGTGACGACCTCCGCGGCCTCGTTCACCTCGAAGAGGCCGATGTCGGCCGGGCCGGTGATGTTGAGCAGCACCCCCGTGGCACCGTCGAGCGTCGTCTCGAGCAGCGGTGACGAGACCGCGGCGCTCGCGGCGGCGGTCGCCCGTCCCTCCCCGCGCGCGCTCCCGATCCCCATGAGCGCCGAGCCTGCATCGCGCATGATCGTGCGCACGTCCGCGAAGTCGAGATTGACGAGACCCGGAACGGTGATCAGGTCGGTGATGCCCTGCACTCCCTGGCGCAGGATGTCGTCGGCCATCCGGAACGACTCGAGGATCGGCGTCGTCTTCTCCACGACCTGGAGCAGGCGGTCGTTCTCGATCACGATCAGCGTGTCGACGCGCTCGCGGAGGTTGAGCGTCCCGACCTCGGCCTGCTCGGCCCGCCGGCGGCCCTCGAAGCCGAAGGGTTTCGTCACGACGCCGACCGTCAGCGCCTCGAGCTCCCGTCCGAGCTCGGCGACGACAGGCGCAGCACCCGTGCCCGTGCCGCCACCCTCCCCGGCGGTCACGAAGATCATGTCGGCGCCCTTCAGCGCCTCCTTTAGCTCATCACGGCTCTCCTGAGCGGCCGCGTGGCCGACCTCCGGGTTGGCGCCGGCGCCAAGACCGCGCGTCGCCTTCGACCCGATGTGGATCTTGACGTCGGCATCGGTGTCGAGAAGCGCCTGGGCGTCGGTGTTGACCGCGATGAACTCGACTCCGGTGAGCCCGGACTCGACCATCCGGTTGACGGCGTTCGTCCCGCCGCCGCCGACGCCGACGACCTTGATGACTGCGAGGTAATTGCCGTTCGGGGTGCTCATCATCCGCCTGCCCTATCTCTCGACCTGTCTGAGGCTCAAGCTCTCATCGAGCCGTTGGGTGTCCTGCAAGCCCTGTTTCGGAGCCAGGGTACGGACTCCTTGTCGGTACTGTCAACGCAACCCTCAACCGCCGCTGGAGGGCAAAGTCTCAGGCTCTACCTGAGAGTCGAGGCTTGCCGGCCCGGCGACCGGACGGTGCGGCACGCTCACGTCGAGGTACGCGGAGCCAAGCGGCACCACCGGTAGCACCCGCCCGGCGACGGCGAGCTTCAGATCGACGTCCTGCATGTTCCCCATGCGCACCTCGAGACCCGATCGGAGCCGGAGCACGAGGCCGTCGGTCGTCGTGACCGAGACGACCCGGCTCGGAAAGCGGATGCCGGCGAGCGGTGCCACGGCCCCGACGGCCTTCCGTAGAGGGCCCTCGACCGTCTCCCCGGTGACGAGCCGGGCGTCCGGACCGACCCAGATCCGCGCCAGCTCGGGTCGCGCGCCGCGTCTGGCGGACACGATGACGCGGCCCCGCTCCGAGACGACGTAGGAGGCGCCGCCCTGGCGTACGACGGCCACGGACCGCTCGGGCACGACCGTGACTCGCAGAGTGTGCGGATACGCCCGGTCGAAGGCCACGGCGGCAACGGTCGGCAGCGCGGTGACGGCACGTTCGGCCGCCTCCAGATCGAGCCCGACGAGGCTCTCGCCCGTCTCCCCGTCGAGCGCTCGGCGCACCTGGCGCTCGACACCCGGACTTGCCCCGGCGACCTCGATCGCGCGTACCCCGAAGAGCGGCGTCTCGCGGGCGACGAGGAGTGCGAGGAGCACGCCGGCGACGATGCCGAACGAGACGAGGAGCGAGCGGCCGGACGGGACGTACGAGGCAAGCTCGAGCCGGTCGCTCACATCCGCACGCGGGAACGGGACGACCACGCTCTCAGCGGATGGCTGCTCCGCGCGGCCCGCTCGTTCCCTTCCTGCCACGCGACGGTGTTCGCGAGCCCGTGCGGCTCTCCTGCGGCGCCCTACGGGCGTTACCGCCGGCTTCGACCCGTTCTGTCAGACGAGCGTGAGCCCGCCGAGCAGGACGACCTCGTGCTCGAGCTCGACGCCGTGCTGCTCACGTGCGCGCCGGCGCGCCTCGCGCATCAGCCCGACGCAGTCGTCGCTGGATGCCCCACCGGCGTTCTCGATGAAGTTGGCGTGACGAGGCGAGATCACGGCACCGCCGATGCGGTGACCCTTCAGCCCGCAGAGCTCGACCAATCGCCCGGCCCCGAGCTCGCCCGGCGGATTCTTGAAGACCGACCCGAACGTCCGCTTGTTCGTCGGCTGTGTCGCCTTCCGGCGTGCGACCAGCTCCGCCACCTCGGCCTTGATCTCCTCGGGCGGACGCGGCCGCAACCGGTACTCGACCTGCGCGACGACCTGCCCCGCTAGCAGCGCAGAGCGGCGGTACTCCAGCCCGAGCTCGGCGGTGGTGAGCCACCCGGTGCCTTCGGCCGAGGCGATCAGCGCGCGTTCGAGGATGGCCGCCCAGTCGGAGCCGTAGGCGCCGGCGTTCATCCGCACGCCACCTCCGGCGGTTCCCGGGATCGCGCAGGCGAACTCGAGACCACCTAGACCGGCCGCTCGCGCGCGGTGGAGGCAGACGGCGTTGGCCGCCCCACCCCCGGCGCGGAGCAGCTCGCCCTCGGTCTCGACCGCAGCGAGCTCACCCTCGAGGCGGACGACGAGGGCATCGACACCGTCGTCAGCCGCAAGGACGTTCGAGCCGAGCCCGACCGGCACGACCTCGCGCTCGTGCTCGCCGGCCCAGCGCAGCGCCTCGTCGAGCCCGGCCAGCGACGACGCTCGGGCGAGCGCCCGGGCGGGGCCGCCGACACCGATCGTCGTCAGCCGCGAGAGCGCAACACCTTCCTCGATTCCCTGACTCACCTCGGCAGCCCGGCGACGATCGCCCTCGCCGCACGCCACGGCTCACCGACACCGAGCGTCAGGACCAGGTCGCCCGGCCGGACGACGTGCAGCGCGAGCGCCGCCGCGTCCTCGAGCGTAGGCGCCCAGAGACGGCGCGTCGGGTCGGGCACCGCGTCGAGCACGAGCCGGGCTCCGACACCTTCGCGCGATGCATCACGTTGGCCGACGAAGTCGGTCACGATCGCGACGTCGGCGAGCCCGAGCGTCGCACCGAGCTCGTGGTGGAGGTGCCGGGTGCGCTCGACAACGTGTGGAACATAGAGCGCCACGAGTCGCCTCTCGGTTCTCGCACGGGCAGTCTCGAGCGCCGCTTGGAGCTCGGTCGGGTTGTGGGCGTAGTCGTCCACGACGGTGATACCCGCACGCTCCCCGACGACCTCGAAGCGCCGCTCGGCGCCGGTGAACGACGCGAGCGCGGTCTCGACGGCCTTTCGCGCGAATCCGAGCCGAAGCAGGGTCTCGAGTGCCGCCGCGGCGTTGCAGCGGTTGTGCTCACCGGGGACCGCGAGTGGGAAGACGACCGGCTGGAGCTCCCAGCCGCGCACGACCTCCTCGATCGACCCGAGCCAGTCCTCGAGGGCGTCGCGGAGCTCGTCGACCGAGCCGTACGCCGCGTGATGATCGAGCTCGACATTCGTAACGACGGCGACCCGGGGGCGCAACGCGAGGACAGACCGATCCGACTCGTCCCCCTCGACGACGAGCCAGCCGCCGCCACCGCCCGCGTTCCCGCCGAGCTGCGGGATCACGCCGCCGACGATCCAGGCGGGGTCGTTCCCGAGCTCTCGGAGCGCGTGGGCGATCATCCCGGTCGTCGTCGTCTTCCCGTGCGCCCCCGTGACGACGATCGACGGTCGCGTCGCGACGAGCTCGGCCAGGAAGCCCGCTCGGGAAGTTCCCTCGATCAGCTCGCGATGCCCGGTGGAGACGATCACCTCGGCCCCGGCGGGCGGCCGCGGCTCGCCGCCGAGGTCGGCCTCGATCCCTGCGAGGGTCCGCGTGAAGATCGTCTCGTGCACGTCCCAGCCGCCGACCTCGGCGCCCCAGGCGCGCGCGATATTCGCGTAGGCCGACATCCCCGAGCCACCGATCCCGACGAAGTAGAGCCGGCGGCCGGCGAGCGGCTTGTGTTGATTCAACACAAGCTCACCGCCCACCGCCGGCGAGCGCGACGAGCTCGTCGGCAATCGTCTCGGCCGCATCGGGACGCGCGAGGGCGAGCATCGCCTCGCGCATCGCGATGAGACGATCGGGCTCGCCGAGGAGCCGCTCGACGAGATCGGGCACACGTTCGACCTCGTCGTCGGCGACGACAATGGCGCCTCCACCCCGCTCGAAATGACGCGCGTTGAGACTCTGGTGGTCAGCGGTCGCGTATGGGTACGGCACGAGGACGGACGGTGTCCCGGCCGCAGCGAGCTCCCAGACCGTCCCTCCCGCGCGCGAGACGGCGACGTCGGCGGCCACGAGCGCGGCACCGAAGGCGTCGGTGTTCGCGACGAGCACGTAGCCCGGGCGGTCGACCCGGCCGCGCAGCGCCTCGTGGTCGCGCTCACCCGCGATGTGGAGCACCTGGGGCCCGGTCCGGCCCCACGCCTCGACCGCCATCTCGTTGAGCGAGCGTGCACCCGCATAGGCGCCGAAGACACCGACGACCGGCGCCTCGTCCGGGAAGCCGAAGTAGGCGCGACCCGCCGACCGCGAGACGCCTCGATGTGCGGCGGGAATGGGGCGGCCGACGACCCGGGTCTTCTTCGTCCGGAGACCGGGGATCTCGTAGGCGAGGAAGATCTTGCGGGCGAACGGGGCCGCAAGGCGATTCGCGAGCCCGAGATGCGCGTCGGCCTCGGTCAGCGCCGCCGGGATCCGCCGCAGGCGGGCGGCGAGCACCATCGGCCCAGCGACAAAGCCACCCGCGCCGAGGACGACGTCGGGTCGCCGCCGCGCGAGGATCCGCAGACAGTGCGAGGGGGCTGCCGAGGCCCGCCAGGCGGCACGGAGCTGCGCGGCGCTCGGGCGGCGCGGAAGCCCGGAGACGGGGAATGTGTCGAGCTCGAAGCCGGCCTCAGGCACCAGCCGCGACTCGACGCGGTCGGGCGTGCCTGCGAACGTCACGGTCACCCCGCGGGCGCGAAGCGCTTCCCCGACGGCGAGCGCCGGCCGCACGTGTCCCGCTGTTCCTCCCGCCGCGATCACGCACGCGAGCTCCGACGACGCGTTCATTGACCGCGATGTTAAGGAGCACGCCGACCGCGCAGAGCAGCATCACGAGCGAGGACCCCCCGTACGAGACGAACGGGAGGGGAATTCCGGTGAGCGGGGCCATGCCGAGGACAGCCGCGAGGTTGACGGCGGCCTGGCCGCAGACGAGCGTCGTGACACCTGCTGCAAGGCGTTTGCCGAACGGATCGCGACAGGCGAGCGCCACGCGGAATCCCGCCCAGGCGAACACGGCGAAGCCCGCGATCACGACCGCGGAGCCAACGAGCCCGAGCTCCTCGCCGACGACCGCGAAGATCATGTCGGTGTGCGCCTCCGGCAGGAAGTTGACCTTCTGGATGCCCTGCCCGAGCCCCTCGCCGGTGAGCCCGCCGGAGCCCATCCCGATGATCGCCTGGACGTTCTGGAACCCCGCCCCCTCGGCATCCTGCCACGGGTCGAGAAAACTGAAGATGCGCTCGCGCCGGTATGGCTCCACCCAGATCGCGAGGAGCCCCGCTCCGGCCGCGAAGCCTCCCGCGAGCGCGAAGAGGCGCAGCGGGATTCCCGAGACGAGGAGGATGCCCGCCACCATCAGGAAGAGCGTGATCGTCGTCCCGAGATCCGGCTCGATCACGATCAGCGCCCCGAACGCGCAGACGACGAGACCGACCGGCTTCATCAGCTCGGACATCGTCCGGGGCGCCGGGCGGCGCGCGAGGACAGCGCACGTCCACACGCAGACCGAGAGCTTCGCTACCTCCGCCGGCTGGATGCTCACCGGCCCGAGGATGAACCACCGGTGCGCGCCGTTGATCGCAGGCCCGACGACGAGCACCGCCGCGCACGCGACGAACGAGCCGACGAGGAGGACTGGCGCCAGCGGTCGCAGCGCGTGGTAGTCGACACGCGAGAGAAGGGCGAGCAGGACGAGCCCGGCAAAGGCATAGAGCCCCTGCTTGACGAGAAACTTCATCGGGTCGCCCTCGCCGAGCGTCGCGGAGGCCGAGGTCGCGCTAAACACCATCACGAGGCCGAACGCGACGAGCCCGAGCGTGACGAGGATCAGGAGCCGCTGCTCGAGCTGTCCTCGGTCGGAACGGCGCTTTGACCCCACCCCGGGAGCTTCT
>JACDBY010000421.1 GCA_013694685.1 Actinomycetota bacterium | reverse complement strand
CAGCTCCCCGGCCCCGGCTGCCTCGTGTGAGAGCCGGCCCGCCGTGTCTGCGCGGAGCTCGCCGAGCTCGGAGTAAACGACGTAGGCGCCGCGATGCTGCGCGGCGACCCGCGCCGGGATCCTGCCTTCGGCGGCGTGCGGCTCGAAATCGGTCGTGTGGCTGGCAGTCCAGCCGAGGTCCTGCAATGCGTACAAGCGAGTCTCCTTGAGCGAGATGGTAGGGGCAGGCGCGCGAATGCTCAGCGCGCTGCGCGGCTCAGGGAGCTGCCGGAGGTGTGGCCGACGAGCCTCTAGAGCCGCGGAACTCTGAGGGTGAAGGGGGCAAGCTTCGTCATTTGGTCGACCTCCTTCGTCGTCGGGACGCACGAAGTATGCCTACAACGGGCGAACAGGACCAACTCGTGGCGCTCTGGTGACGGCTTGGTGCCTGCGAGGACCTGTCCGAAGAGGACGGCTACACTCGCGCGCGGCCGGAGAGAGAAACCGGTGCTTCAGTCAGGGGATCTCAATGGGGAGGTTGCGCTCGTGAAAGCTCGTCCGTACCGGCTCGTACTCGTGCTGGCCGTCGTCCTGTGGGGTTTGAACGCCGCCTCGGCGGCACTCGCTCTCTCACCGAACGTGGTGATCAGCCAGGTCTATGGCGGCGGAGGCGCGACCTCTTCGACCCCGACCTTCAAGGACGACTACATCGAGCTCTTCAATCGCGGAACAGCCGCCGTCACGATGACGGACTGGTCGGTCCAGTACGGCTCCGGTGCGGCGGGCAACCTGAACTGGAGCGCTAAGACGACGTTCTCGGGAACGATCCAGCCGGGTCGGTACTTTCTCATCAAGCAAGCCGGAGGCGCTCTCGGCGGCACCCTTCCGCCTCACGATGCGAGTGGCACGATCGCAATGGGAGCAACAGCGGGCAAGGTCGCCCTCGTCGAGGGCTCGGCAACGCTACCGACCGGGTGCCCGGCGGTCGCCGCGGTCGTGGATCTCGTCGGCTACGGGACGACCGCCGCATGCTTTGAAGGCGCCGGACGGGCACCCGCTCCGAGCACGACGACCGCGGACAGCCGCGGCGAGCAGGGCTGCACGGAGACGGACAACAACTCATCGGACTTCGCGGCGGGCGCGCCAACTCCGCGGAACGGCGCGACAGATCCGCACTTCTGCACTGGGGAGAACGGCCCGTTTGTTTTCTCGACCACTCCCGGCGACGATGCGGCCGACGTCGCGCTCGACGCCAACGTGACGATCGAGTTCTCCGAGCCCGTGAACGTCACGGCCGAGTGGTATGAGATCGAGTGCACGACGAGCGGTGCCCATTCCGCGACAGGGAGCGGAGGAGCGACCACGTTCGTCCTCGACCCAGACGCCGACTTCACCCCGGATGAAACCTGCACCGTGACAGTCCGCGGGGCGAACGTCTCCGACCAAGACGCGCTCGACCCGCCGGACGTGATGGGCTCCGATTACACCTTCACGTTCTCAACCGTTGCCCCGAGCTATCGGATCTTTGAGATCCAGGGCGCCTCCCACACCTCGCCCTATGCCGGCCGGCGCGTCTCCGCTGTTCCCGGCGTGATCACGGCGGTGCGGACGAACAGCTTCTACATGCAGGACGCTACCGGTGACGGCAACCTCGCCACATCGGATGCGATCCTTGTCTTCCGAACGGCCGGGCTGCCGGTCAGCGTCGGAGACGCCGTGCTCGTCAGCGGTCTGATCACCGAGTTCCGTCCCGGCGGCGCGGCGAGCGCGAACCTCACTACGACGGAGATCGACTTCCCGACTGTCGTCGCAGGAGGCCCAGGAGCGAAGATCACTGCGACGGTCGTGGGCCAGGGCGGCCGGATGCCGCCGACGACGGTGATCGAGGATGACGCTGCAGGCGACGTGGAAACGAGCGGCGTCTTCGATCCGGTCACCGACGGGATCGATTTCTACGAGAGCATGGAGGCAATGCTCCTGCAGGTGAATGACGCTGTCGTCACCGGTCCGCGCAACTTCTTCGGTGAAGTCTGGGTGCTCGCTGACGATGGAGCCGACGCTTTCCTCCGCACCACGCGCGAGGGAATCGTCGTCCGCGCGACCGACTTCAACCCCGAGCGGATCCAGCTCGACGACGACATCGTCCCCGGCTCGACGCCGGCGGTGAACGTCGACGACGGCTTCACAGAGCCGGCAATCGGGGTGCTCGCGTACAACTTCGGCAACTTCGAGGCTTTGCTCACCTCGGCGCTCACGCGTGTCGACGGCGGACTTGTACGCGAGGTCACGGCCGAGGCGAAGAAGCACGATCTGACGGTCGCGACGTTCAACGTGGAGAACCTGGACCCAGCCGACGGCTCAGCGAAGTTCGGTGAGCTCGCCGAGGTGATCGTCGAGAATCTGCGGGCGCCGATGATCGTCGCGCTCGAGGAAGTCCAAGACGACAACGGCCCCACGAACGATGCCGTCACCGACGCGACGCTCACGTACGAGACGCTGATCGCGGCGATCCAGGCCGCGGGAGGCCCGACGTACGACTTCCGCCAGGTCGACCCCATCGACGACCAGGATGGAGGCGAGCCGGGCGGAAACATCAGGGTCGGTTTCCTGTTCCGCACGGACGTCGATGACCTCGACTTCGTCGACCGGCCCGGCGGGACCCCGACGACGGCGAACGCGGTCGTCGAGACGAAGCACGGCGGGCAGCTGCTCTACAGTCCCGGGCGGATCGATCCGACGAACCCGGCGTTCAACAACAGCCGCAAGCCGCTGGCCGGCGAGTTCCTCTACCGGAACCGGCGCGTCATCCTGATCGCCAACCACTTCAACTCGAAGGGTGGCGACCAGCCGCTGTTCGGGCGCTTCCAGCCCCCGGCGCGCTCGAGCGAGGTGCAGCGGCACCAGCAGGCCGGGATCGTCAACGACTTCGTCGAGCAGATCCTCGCCGCCGATTCGAAGGCGAATGTGGTCGTGCTCGGAGACCTGAACGACTTCGAGTTCTCGACGACACTCGACCTGCTCGAGGGTGACGTGCTCACGACGCTGATCGAGACCCTGCCGCCCTCCGAGCGCTACACGTACGTCTTCCAGGGCAACTCGCAGGCACTCGACCACATCCTCGTCAGCCAGGAGCTTGCGAAGCACGGACCCGGTTACGACGTCGTTCACGTCAACGCGGAGTTCACGCAGCAGGTGAGCGACCACGACCCGCAGGTTGCGCGCCTCGATGTCCACGGGCGCGCAGTGCCGAACGACGAGCGGTAGAGCTCAACGTCCCC
>JACDBY010000411.1 GCA_013694685.1 Actinomycetota bacterium | reverse complement strand
GCCCCGCTCGAGGTCGACGGCAAGACGCCGTGGAAGCGCATCGACGACCCAACGCTCTTCCGGGGGGAGAAGGTCGTCGAGCAATTTGGCGCCCCGCCGCGGTCGACAGCGGTCACCCGTCGCGTGTACGCCGCAGACGGCGCGCTCATGTACGACACGACGTGGCGCTCCTACTACGTCGGCGAGCCCACCGTCGTCCGTCTCGGTACGAAGCGTCGACCCGCTCCGGCGAAGCCGGCGCAGACGAGCAAGAATGCGGAGGCGGTCGAGGCGCCGGTCACGACGTCGAGCGCGGATCCGAAGTCTCGGCCCCCGGCGCCTCTGCCCTGACCACGGCCTCGACGAACCACGGCGGCACCCGGATCGGGTGGCGCGTCGCCGCATCGACCGTGGCATGCGCGGTCGAGCCGTACGCGAGGCGGACACCGTCGCGCTCGACGACGTACTCGTAGCGAAACCGGGCCCCGCGGATGTCACGGCACCGCACCCAGATCGTGAGCACATCGTCGAAGACCGCGGCACGCTCGTACGCGACCTCGACGGCCGTCGTCAGCGCTTCGATCCCGCGCTCGCGGATCGCGCGGTACCCGCCGGCGAACGCCTCGAGGTAGGCCACCCGGGCCACCTCGAGCCAGACCACGAAGGACGCGTGGTGCGCGATCCCCTGTGCATCCGTCTCCGCGAACCGGACGCGCACGTCGTGGGAGAAGGAGTATCCGTCCATCGCGTCGTGCGAGATATAGCGTGCGCCGATGGAAGGCGCCGAGGAGCTCGCCGCGCTCGTCGCGGAGCGCGGGCCGGCCGTCGTCCTGACGGGAGCCGGGATGAGCACGGAGAGCGGCATCCCCGACTTCCGTTCGGCGAGCGGCATGTGGGCGGAGGTCGACCCGTTCGAGGTCGCCTCGATCGAGGCCTTTCGCCGGGATCCGCTTAGGGTCTGGCGCTGGTACGGCCCGCGCATCGACGGGCTTCTCGCCGCGCGTCCGAACGCGGGACACGACGCGCTCGCGGCCCTCGAGCGCGCAGGCCACGTGAAGGCGGTCGTGACGCAGAACATCGACCTGCTCCACTCGCGTGCCGGCAGCGAGCGCGTCGTCGAGCTCCATGGATCGATTCGCAGCTTCTCTTGCCTCGCCTGCGGGCGGAGCGCGACGCTCGACGACGTCCTCGAGCAGCTTCGCGTGCGGGTGGCACCGGAGTGCCCGGACTGCGCGACGATCCTGAAGCCGGGCGTCGTCATGTTCGGCGAGCTCCTTCCGGTCGACGCGTTCGCGGAGGCCGAGCTGCTCGCGCGTGAGACACGCCTGCTCGTCGTCGTCGGCTCGTCGCTCCAGGTCTGGCCGGTCGCCGGCCTACCGGCGGAGACGATTCGCACCGGGGGTACGCTTGTGATCGTGAACGGCGAGCCCACGCCGTACGACGCCGACGCGGCGCTCGTCGTCCGCGGACGGGCAGGCGCGGTGCTCGCGTCGGTCGCCGAGCGTCTCTCGAAAGGGCCTTCCCATCGGACGCACGGCACGGCATGATGCTGTGGATGCGGCGAACGATTCCCGTTCTGCTCGCGGTCGCGGCGACCGCGGCCGGGTGCGGAGGGGACGAGCGGACCTCGGCGACCGAGGAGCCGCCAATCCCACCGCCCACGACCGAGGAGCCCATCCCGCCCGATAGGTCGTGGCCGGGCGGCGCCCGTCGAACGCCCCCATCCGTCGCGAGCCGGACGCCACGGACCCGCCCGACGCCGCATTGCACCGGCACCACGCGCTCACTCGCGGGCCGAGGAGTCGCTGCGGTTCTCCGTCGCCCTGCCACCGCGCACCGCGCGCCCGGTGGGGCCGTAACGGCGAGCTTCGACCTCGTCAACCTGAACGGTGTGCCAACCACCTTCCGCGTGCTCGGCGCCCGGCTAGGTCCCGATTGTCGCCCGGCGTGGTACCGCGTGCAGCTTCCGATCCGGCCGAACGGGATCGAAGGCTGGGTGCGCGCGCCGTCGGTGCGGCGCTACACCGTGCGCTTCCGCATCGTCGTCGATCTCTCCGACCGGGCCATCACGGTCTATCGTGGCGGCAGACAGGTCGTCCGCACCCGCACGGCGATCGGCCGTTCGGAGACGCCGACCCCGACGGGCAGCTTCTACGTCAACCAGCGACTCCTGGCCTCCGACCCTGGCGGTCCGTGGGGGCCGGGGGGAATCGGTATCTCCGCGTTCTCCCCGGTGCTGACGAGCTGGACCCAGGGTGGCCCGATCGCGATCCACGGGACGAACCAACCGCACACCATCGGCCTCGCCGCCTCGAACGGCTGCATGCGGATCGCGAACGACGTCCTCCAACGCCTGATCTACCTGATCCCGGACGGTACGCCGGTTCGGATCCGCGCTTGACGCATGCGCCAGGCCGGGCCGTGGTATGACTGAGCCATGGCGACGAATCGAGAGCAGAGCGAAAAGGACGTGATCGCCCGGCTCGCCGGCAAGGGCGAGGAGGCGATCTCGCGGCTGACAGAGCTGCCCGGCGGTGCGCGCGCGCTGAAGGGCTTCAACGACCTGCGCGACCGGGTCGAGGAGCTCTCGAAGCGGATGCGAGGGGTGGACGCGCTCGAGCAGCGTGTCGCGAAGCTCGAGAAGGAGCTCGCCGCGCTCCGCCGCACGCAGAAGCCGGCGACGACGCAGACGCGCTCGCGCAAGGCGACCGGCTGACGGGCTGGACCGGTCCGGCCCCGACGAGGAGTCGCGGCGCAGGGTGAGCCGTCGGGGGTCGTGTCCTCGCCCCCGCGAGCGAGGGCCGGACAGGTCCGGCCCCTACGGCGCGATAGGCACCCGAAGCGACAGCGCGCGAGGGAGCACGTCGAAGCGAACAGGTGTCGTTCCGGGCTGCTCGCCGTCGAGCTCGACCGGGAGCGCGCTCGAGCTCGTGAGCGTCACTGCCCGTCCACGCAGGAGCTCGGCCTTCGGATGCGGCAGATGGGTGCCGCGGTAGATCTTCGGCATCGTGCGGACGAGGTCGCCCTTCGTCACGTCGCCGATCGTAAGCACGTCGAGCAGACCGTCGTCCGGCTCGGCGTCCGGGCAGATCTTCATCCCGCCGCCGAAGAACTTCCCGTTTGCGACCACGATGTCGAACATGCGCCCGGAGCGGCGCTCGCCGTCCACGTCGAGCTCGACCTCGGTCGCTGCCCAGCGTGAGAACACGGCGAAGGTCGCCCACAGGTACGACGCCTTGCCGCCGAGGGCCTTCGTCGTCTCGTTCGCACGCTGCGCGATCGCACCGCTCATGCCCGCACTCGCGACGTTCGCGAACACGGAGACCGCCTCCGTCCCGTCCCAGGCGCGGTAGGCCGCCCGGCCGAGGTCGATCGTGCGTGTGTCGCCGCGAAGCGCGACCTCCGCCGCCTGCTCGATCGAGCGCGGGATGCCGAACGTGCGGACGAAGTCCCAGCCCGTGCCGCGGGGAACGATCGCGAGCGGTGGCCGCTCGTCGAGCGCCACGAGCCCGTTCGCGACCTCGTTCACGGAGCCGTCGCCGCCGACGACGACGAGCAGCTCGGCCCCGCCGAGGGCGGTCTCGCGCGCGAGCTCGCCGAGGTGCCCGGGGCGCTCGCTGAAGAGCACGTCCCCCTCGAGCCCTGCTGCTGCTGCACGACGCGCAAGCTCGGGCCAGCGCCTGCCGGTGGAGCCGTTCGCCGAGGCGGGGTTGACCAGGAAGACCGTGGTGCTGTCGGGAGTCAGGCCGTCACCGTCACGAGCGCCAACTCGGTCATCTGATCGACGGCCGTCCGCATCTCCTCGTCGGTGATGCGGACGAACTCGCCCTCGACGAC
>JACDBY010000408.1 GCA_013694685.1 Actinomycetota bacterium | reverse complement strand
CACACTGCGCGGTTACCTCGCCGAGCGACGTCACGTGCATGTACGTCGACGTGCCACGGATCGGGGTGTCCCGCCCCGTGGGCGCCGATCGTCTCAGGGAATGTCCCGGTCTCCGCGTTTGGCCGTCCGCCGATCAGGCGGGTGACCCGGCGCACGGAGGTGAGCCGTGACTCCGATCAGGTACATGCTCAGCTCGATCGTCTCGATCTTGTCGATCGAGGCGAACAACCCAGGATAGCCCGCGCCGAACGCTGCCTCGGGGATTCCAAAAGCGGGAGGTAATTGGCGCGGAACCAGTCGCCTGAGACCCCGGACATGATCGAACTCCGTCGTGTTCGCTGCATTCAGAACCGGCAGGAACTGCTCCGAAGGCCTGCCCGGTGTCCGCTTGACCGCCTTCGTCAGGAACGTGACCCCGAATTGCTCCTGCGTGACGATGACGTTGATTACCTGACCCGTCGACTGGGCGGTGGAGGCCGCCGAGGCTCGCCTCACGAGGCTCGCTGCTCCTCCTGCCGCGGCCAGTCCGATGGCGGCCCGGCCGAGGACGGCCCGGCCGAGGACGGCCCGCCGAGTCCGTTGGGTCTCCTGCCCGATGCCATCCCTCACGCCACTCCCCTTCTCGTAGACGCGCGGAGCGGCTCTAGCCTGACCCCCCGATCGCCGAACGCGAGCAGGACGGGCCGTCACCCGAGCAGACGCACTTCCTCGCGCCGCTCGCGGGCGAAGAAGTGGATCCCGTCGTCGAAGCGAACCCAGTTGCAGCGCATGCACATGATCAGCGAGTGCGTGCGGGCGGAATCGGCCATGAACCGGACGCCGCGCAGGAGGTCGCCGTTCGTGACGCCGGTGGCGACGAAGATCACGTCCCCCGGTGCGAGGTCGTCCTGCGTGAAGACGTGCGTGACGTCCTCGATCCCCACTTCGCGCGCCGTCTCGATCTGCGAGCGGGTTGTCGGCCAGAGCTGCGCCTGCAGCCCTCCCCCGAGGCAACGCAGGGCCGCGGCGCTGAGCACCGCCTGGCGGGTGCCACCGATTCCGATCGCCAGGTGGTCGTTCGTCCCGCGGATCGCGGCGGAGATCGACGCCGTCACGGTGCCGTCGCCGACGAGCTTGATCCTCGTCCCAGCCGCACGCAGCTCCTCGATCAGGTCGTGGTGCCTGGGCCGGTCGAGGACGAGGGCTGTGATGTCGAGTGGCTGGCGGCCGAAGCTCTCCGCCACGCGCTGCACGTTGTCGGCGACGGGGCGGTCGAGGTCGATCACGTCGCGCGCACGCGGCCCGACGGCGATCGTGCGCATGTACATGTCCGGGAGCCGCCGCAGCTCGCCCTCCGGGGCGACGGCGAGCATCGCCATCGCCCCCACCCCACCACGCGCGACGACGCCCCGTCCTTCGATCGGGTCGAGCGCGAGATCGACGGTCCCCCCTCCCGCGCCGACGCTGCCACCGGGGAGGAGCGCCTCGCCGGTGCGCGCGCCGATGACGATGCGCCCGTCGATCGGCAGCTCGTCGAGCGCGGCCTTCATCCCGCTCGCCGCCGCCTGCTCCGCCGCGTCCTCGTCGGCCCGTCCGAGCCAGCGAGCGCCTGCGAGCGCCGCCCACTCCGTCGCACGCGCGTACCGCGTGCAGAGGCAGTCGGCCACGGCCTAGACCCGGGCGAGCCGGTCGGCGGTCGAGAGCACGAGGTCGAGGACGTCGCCGACGGCCTGATCGAGGCTCCCGTTCATGATCACAGGGACGTCGCACCGCTGCGCACGCTCGATCAGCGACTCCTGGATGAGGCGGATCTCGGTCATCCCGTCGAGGTACTTCTCGAGCGGCCGTAGGCCCTCGGTCGCCCGGTCGCGCACCCAGAAGTGACTGCGATGGAGATCCTCGTTCTCGATCGCGACCAGGCATTGGACGACGATCGCGTCAGCGTGCTGCACCTGCACCATCCCGGGCACGAGGTGGACTCCTTCGAGCACCATGGACCACCCCTCGGCGAGTGACCGCTCGATCGCAGCCTCGACCCCGACGAGCACGTTGCGCGTCTGGTCGAGGAAGCCGAGGAGCCGCGCGTCACCCGCCTCGTCCTCCTCGGCCTTCGTGAGACCGAGCCCCGCCTCGAAGCTCGAGTAGTGCACCGACGGCATGAAGGCGGGCGAGAAGAACGCGCGCATCGTCTGGCGGATGAAATCCGTCGAGGTGACCCGCGTGATCCCGAGGCGGTGGGCCGCCTCGGTCGCGATCGTCGACTTCCCCGTGCCGGTCGCGCCACCGACGAGCAGGATGATCGGAGCGTCGAGCTGGCGAAGAGCGTGCAGGCGCCGCAGTCGTCGGATCGTGCGGGTGCCTTCGGGCTCGCCGAGCACCTCGCTCGCGAGCTCGGCCAGACGGTCGAGATCGAGGCGGTCGGTAGAACGCTGCGCGAGATCGGCGTCCACGCGCCGAGCGAGCTCGTACGCCCGCGTCACCGTGAGCCCGGTCGCGGCGAGCGCACGCGACATCAAGCCCTTCGACCACGGAGGGCCGTCGTCGCCGCCGAGCGGCAGCGGCGCGAGGTAGCGGCGCTCGCTCAGCTCACGGCCTCCGGGGTGCGGGCGATCGCCTCGTCTGC
>JACDBY010000401.1 GCA_013694685.1 Actinomycetota bacterium | reverse complement strand
GCCCGGGAACGGGGCCGAGCCCTTCGAGCCGTACCGACGCGACCCCGTCACGCTGGCGCGCCCCTGGGCGATCCCCGGCACGGCGGGCCTGGAGCATCGGATCGGCGGGCTCGAGAAAGCTGATGTGACCGGTGCGATCTCGTACGACCCGGCGAACCACGACCGGATGGTCAGGTTGCGCGCGCAGAAGATCGCCGGGATCGCGGCCGACATCCCCGAGCTCGAGGTCGACGACCCGGATGGTTCGGCGCGCCTCCTCGTCGTCGGGTGGGGCTCGACCTACGGACCGATCGGCGCCGCCGTGCGCCGCGTGCGAAACCGCGGTCTCGAGGTCGCGCACGCACACCTCCACCACCTGAACCCCTTCCCGCGCAACACCGGAGAGGTGCTTCGCCGGTACGAGAAAGTGCTCGTCCCGGAGATGAACCTCGGTCAGCTCGCGCTCCTCCTCCGCGGGGAGTTCCTCGTCGACGTCGTCTCGTACACCCAGGTGCGCGGCCGGCCGCTCACGTCCACCGAGCTCGAGGACGCGATCGTGGCGATGGTCTCGGCATGACGTTCACGGCACAGGTCACGAAGGACGAGCGGGTGGTCGTTTGGTGGGAAGGCCGCGTAGTCGCGACGGTCGCCGGAACGCCGGGACGACGGCTCGCCGATGCCCTCGGTCAGGCGCCGGACGAGATCGCACGCGAGCTCCTGCTCGCGCGCGCGACGGGCAACTTCAAGCGAGGCAACGAGCGATGAGCCCGGGGAACGGTAACGGGCTCGTCCAGCTCACGGCGAAGGACTTCAAGTCCGACCAGGAGGTCCGCTGGTGCCCGGGTTGCGGCGACTACGCGATCCTCGCCGGTGTCCAGTCGTTCATGCCGGAGCTCGGGATCCGCCGCGAGAACCTCGTCTTCGTCTCGGGGATCGGCTGCGCGGCGCGCTTCCCCTACTACCTCGAGACGTACGGGATCCACTCCATCCACGGTCGCGCGCCGGCAATCGCCACAGGACTCGCGACGGCGCGACCCGATCTCTCGGTCTGGGTCGTGACCGGCGACGGTGACGCGCTCTCGATCGGCGGCAACCACCTGATCCACGCGCTGCGACGCAACGTCAACCTCACGATCCTGCTCTTCAACAACCGCATCTACGGTCTCACGAAGGGCCAGTACTCGCCCACCTCGGAGCTGGGAAAGGTCACGAAGTCGACACCGCTCGGGTCGGTCGATCAGCCGTTCAACCCGCTCTCGGTCGCGATCGGCGCGGAGGCGACCTTCGTCGCACGCGCGATCGACACCGACAAGCAAGGCTCCTCCGAAGTCCTCCGTGCCGCCGCAGCGCACCGCGGGGCCGCGTTCGTCGAGATCCTCCAGAACTGCAACATCTACAACGACGGCGCCTTCGACGTCGTCCGTAATGAGAAGGAGAACCGCCTCTACTTGCGAGCCGGAGAAGAGGTGCAATGGGGCGACCGCGGTGTGCGGATGCGACCCGACGGCACGCTCGAGATCGTCGACGCCTCCGCCGGCGGGCTCCTCCGGCACGACCCCGGTCGCGACGACCCGGGACTTGCGTTCGCCCTCGCGCGTCTCACCTGGGAGACCGCGGGCGCGGTGCCACTCGGCGTCTTCCGCGCCGTCGCGAGACCCGTCTACGAGGATCTCGTCCACGAGCAGGTACGCACGACGGTCGAGCGCAAGGGCGCCGGCGATCTCCAGGCGCTCCTCCACGGCCCGGACACCTGGACCATCGGCTAAGCGTGGGGGAACCCCTGGTTCCCACGTGCCCTCCTCAGCACGTTGCAAGGCGGATGCGCCGTGCGGCCTGGGTGTCCGACTTCAGTCGGACACGGGCAATTGACCACCTTTCTATGGAGGCACCCGACGCGGTCGCGACTGCCGTCTCGGCATCGGGCTCGTCATTTGACTCCGTAGGATCAGCCGATGCGCGCGGTCATCTACTCGACCGTCTTGCCCGCGATCGAGCACATCGTGGCGTCGGCGCGCTCTGTCGGAATCACGCCGGTCGCGGTGCTCGGGCCGCGTGCGGTCAGGGACGCCGAGGCGGCCGACCGTCGCGATGCGCTGCTCGCCGAGGCGCCCGACGGGCTCGACCTCTGCTTTGCGAGCGCCAAGGCGAGCCTCGAGCGGCTGACCCGGGCCTACGACCCCGACCTCGGGCTCTGCACCGGCTACCCGTGGCTCCTGCCGCGCGAGGTGCTCGCGATCCCGCCGCTGGGCGTGATCAACACGCATCCGTCGCTCTTGCCACGCCATCGCGGCCCGTTCCCGTTCGCGTGGGCGGTTCGCGAGGGCGATCCGGACCTGGGCATGACCGTCCACCTGATGGACGACCGTTTCGACACCGGGCCGATCCTCGCGCAGGGCTCCCGTCCGATGCCGGCGGACACCTCGCTCGAGGGGCTCCTGCCGACACTCCGTTCGCTCGGCCAGGAGCTCCTGCCGGTGGCGTTGCGCCGCGTGCTGGAGGGTGACCGGGGCGATCCGCAGACCGACGAGGGGATGACGTACGCACCGGCGTTCGGCGAGGACTACGCCGAGCTCGACCCCGGCCGCTCGCGCGCCGAGCTCGAGCGCCAGGTGCGCGCCTGGGCACTCATGTTCGACCGCACCGTCGTCGGGCCGGTCGCGACGGTCAGGCCCGATCGGTTCCGCGTCCTCGCAGCGACGCTCGACGATCCCGGAGATCCGGAGACCCCGCGGCTCGACGCCCGGGACGGCCCTCTCTGGCTGACCTCGGTCGAGCGGTTGTAACGCACGCCGTATCACTCCGACGGGGAGCAGCGCGGCGGCCCCTTCTGCGTTACGGTTTCCGTCTCGGCATCGCACGGACGTGAACCCGCCGCCGCCGCGGCATCCCGGACGTGCGATGCCGACTGTGCGAGACCCGCCGCGGGAAAGAGACGTCGGGCGGCCCACGCTACCGTGACGAGACCGGAGGCGCCCGCAATCCCGAAGGCGAGCGGCGTGCCCCCGAGCTCCGCGAGGGAGCCCGCGACGAGACCACCGATGGGCGCGAGACCGGCGAACGCGAAGAGGTAGACGCTCATGACGCGACCGCGCAGATGGCCGGGCGCGTCGAGCTGTACGAGCGCGTTCGCGCTCGCGGTGAAGAGCGCGAAGCTGACACCGAGGACGAACAGGAGCACGAGCGCCGCCGGGACACTCGAGACGAGCGCGAGCAGGGACATGGCGAGACTGAAGCCGAGCGCCCCGCCTACGAACGCACGGACGCTCGCCTCTCTGAGGCTCGCCGTCGCCAGGGCGCCCGTCAACGCGCCGAGGCCGAACACCGATGAGAGGAGACCGAACATGCCGGCTCCCACGCGAAGGGTCTCCGAGGCGAGGAGTGGGACGAGAACGTGGAAGTTGAAGCCGACGAGGCTGACGACGGTCACGACCGCGAGCACGACGCGAGCGACAGGGGCGTGGAACGTCCACACCACGCCTTCGCGGATCCCCGCCACGATCCGCGTCTCGGGACTCTTCTCGACCGCATGCAGCTCGTCCTCGCGCATGAGTCGCAGCGAGACGAGCACCGAGAGGAAGCTCAGCGCGTTCACGACGAAGCAGAACCCGGTGCCCACGAGCGCGATCGTGAGACCGGCGAGGGCTGGACCGATCACGCGCGAGCCGTTGAAGAGGCCGGAGTTGAGCGCAACGGCGTTCTGAAGCTCCCGCGGTCCGACCATCTGGAAGGTGAGCGTCTGACGACCCGGCGCGTCGAGCACGAGCACGAGGCCGCCGAGCGCTGCGAGTACGTAGACGAGCGGGAGGCTCGCGAGCCCGGACAACGTCACGAACGCGAGGGCGACGGAGAGAGCCATCGCCGTCGCCTGGGTGGCGACGAGCAGGCGGCGGGTGTCGAGGCGATCGACGACCACCCCGGCCACGAGCCCGAAGACGAGGAACGGCGCAAACCGACAGAACGCGAGCGCGCCGACCGCGAGCGCGGAGCCTGAGAGCTCGATGACGAGCCACGCAAGTGCGATGTTCTGCATCCACGTCCCGGCGAGCGACACGACCTGGCCGGTGAAGAAGAGGCGGTAGTTGCGGTGGCGGCGGAGGCTGCGGAACGTTCGGTTGCCGAGCGCGAGCGCAAGTGCGCTCACGTGCGCGGCTCCAGGAGGGCCGCGAGCGCCGGCAGCGCCCGCTCGAGCAGGTCGCGCTCGTGCTCGGAGAGCTGCTCGAGCCGTGTCGCGAGCCATGTGGTCCGCCGCGCACGCACGCGCTTCAGGAGCATCGTCCCTTCGCGTGTGAGCTCGAGCCCGACCCGCCGGCGGTCGTCACTCGAGCGAACCCGGCGTAGCAGCCCTGCACCCTCGAGCCGGTCGACGTGCCCCGAGAGCGACGGAGCGGAGATGCCTTCCTCGAACGCCAGCTCGCGGAGCGAGAGGCCGGGACGGGACTGGACGAGCGCGAGGAGCGTCGCCTGGTGCGAGGTCACGCCGAGCGCGTCGGTCTCCCGCCGCAGGTTCCGCGCCAGGCGCAGGAGCAAGGGTCGGAGCTCTTCAGCGAGCTCGAGCGAAGAAAGCGTAGTCTCACGAATCATTCGTAAGACGAACTATATCAGTGAGACTAGGCCCGGGGACTGGCCCCGCAGAGGCCTGTTTCCCGCGCGACGAGCGAGCGTCGATGGCACCGCAAGGTCGGTCGCACAGGGGTCAGTCCCCTGCGGGGACAGACCCCGTTTCTACTTCGCCTCGGCTTCGAGCTTGTAGCCGACGCCGTAGCGCGTCTGGAGGAACGTGTGGTGCGACGAGCGGCTGTCGATCTTCTCTCGCAGCTTGCGGACAAAGACGTCGACGGTGCGATCGCGGTGCGAGGCACGGCGGCCCCACACCCGCTGCAACAGCTCGTCGCGAGTGAGCACCCGACCTACGTCGAGGGCGAGCGTGTAGATGAGGCGGAACTCAGTCGGCGTCAGCTCCGCGCTCTCGCCGTCGACGTACGCCTGCACATTCCGCGGATCGAGCCGCAGCTCCTCGATCACGATCTCCTCGCCGCGACGAGGATCCTGCGCGCGGGTGCCGCGCCGGGCGGCCGCCCCGACCCGTGCCACGAGCTCCTTCATCGAGAACGGCTTCACGAGGTAGTCGTCGGCCCCGATCTCGAGAGCGTGGACGCGGTCGTGCTCCGTGCCGCGGGCCGAGACCACGACGATCGGGGTACCGATTCCCTCGCCGCGCGCCTGCTCGATCACCTTCCAGCCGTCGAGCCCCGGGAGCATCAGATCGAGGACGCAGACGTCCGGCCGCTCGTACCGCAGACGCGCGAGGCCGGTCTCCCCGTTCGCGACACCGACCGCGTCGAAACCCGCTGCCTGGAGATGGCGGGCCATCCCCTGGGCGATCACGTCATCGTCCTCGATGATCAAGATCTTCGACAAGCGACCACCATGGTGCTACCACGCCGTCGCGCGTGTGGTAAAGGAATGGTAACCAGATGGTGTATCGGGGACTCGCTTGCGCGAGCCCCCGATCCACCTAGCAGGCCTAGGTCATTCCGCGCGGAGCGCGGAATCACCCCTACTCGGCGTCCGCGTCGCGGTCGCCTTCCGCAGCCTCGTCCTCGGCCGAGCGGTTCACGATCACGATGATCGTCTCGCACCCGCGGATCGTCGTCGTCGAGCGCTCGGAGCCGAGCACCTTCGCCGTGTCGCGACCCGGTCCGCAGAGGAGCGTGTCCGGGTCGGTGTCGCCGGCGAGCGCGTGGAGGACGTCGTCCCCGTCGCCACCGGAGACGGTGTCGGAGCCCGGACCGGCCCAGAGCCGGTCGTCACCGGATCCACCGGCCACCGTGTCGGGGCCGGAGCCGCCGTGGAGCTCGTCGGGACCGTCGCCGCCGTAGACGGCGTCGCCACCCGAGCCGCCCCAGGCCACGTCGTCCGACCCTCCGGAGCGGATCCGGTCGGAGCCGGAGCCGCCGAAGGTCGTGTCGCTGCCATAGTCGCCCTGGACGACGTCGTCGCCGCCGCCCGCGCGGATCAGGTCGTTCCCGGCGAGCGCGTTGACGAAGTCGTTCCCCCCACGCGCAGTGATCACGTCGGCGTTGGGCGTCCCGCGCAGCCGGTCGTCGCCGGGCGTGCCGTCGATCACCGCGGCGACTGCGCTCGAGACGATGGTCAGCGCGATCGCCGTCACGAGCAGTCCGAGTGCCTTGCGCTTCATTGCAGACCTCCCTGTCGGTTGACGGCCTCATTCACCGTCCTCCGCATGAAGCGCTCGTGTGGCACACGCAAGCCGTGGGTCAGACGTTTGTTAGAACGACGTGAGCATGAACGCCGACGCGACACGAGGACGAGTACTCCTCGAGGAGAGCCGCGAGTCGGTCGTCGTGCTCGACGACGAGGACCGGGTGCTCACGGCGAGCCGTCGCGCACGTCAGTCGCTGCAGGGGCTGCGCGAGGGCGAGCGCATCCCTGACGGGCTGCTCTCGGGCGATGCGGGGATCATCCCGCTCGTCGTTCCCTATGACGTAGACGGCCGGCGCGAGCGGCTCGTGTACCTCAGCCGCGGCGGCGACCTGACGGCGTACGAGGAGCTGCGCGCAGGGTTCACCGCCGCCGTCTCGCACGAGTTGCGGACGCCCCTCGCCCGGCTGCTCTCGTTGCTAGAGACCGCGACGCTCCCGGGCGAGGACGTCCTCGGGCTCGTCGATCGTGCCCGCGCCGAGGTCGAGCAGATCCGCGAGCTGATCGACGAGGTGCTCTTCCTCAGCGAGCTCGAATCGGGGACACGCGTCGTCTCGCTCGGCTCGGTCGCCGTTCGGCCCGAGCTCGACGCGGTTGCGGCGGAGCTCGACGAACGGGCGAACCGGGCGGATGTGGCTCTCGCCGTGGAGGGCGACATCGACCTCGAGCTCGCGATCAGGCCACGCATGATCCGCGTCGTCGCGCAGAACCTCGCGGAGAACGCGATTCGCTACGCCGGCCCCGGTGCGACCTTCACGCTTGCGGTCGAGCGCGAGGGCGCCGACGTCGTGGTGCGTGGCACCGACGACG
>JACDBY010000400.1 GCA_013694685.1 Actinomycetota bacterium | reverse complement strand
GCGCCTGTCCAGACCGGTATCCGACTTCAGTCGGACACCCGAAGTTCACGCCTCCGCGAGAATGAGGCCCGATGACGCTCGCCGAGCTCGCCGTCACGACCGCGCTGCTCGGCGTCCTCGGTCTCGGGGCGAGCCGCTTCGGGCTCTCGGCGATCCCCGCCTACCTGCTCGCGGGGATCATCCTCGGCCCGAACGACCCGGACTTCATCCGGCTCGTGCAGCCGTCGGAGGTAACCGACTTCGTCGCCGAGATCGGGCTGATCTTCCTCCTCTTCTTCCTTGGCCTGGAGTTCAGCGTCGACCGGTTGCTGCGGAGCGGCCGCCACGTCGGGCTGGGTGGCGCGGCCGACCTTCTCTTCAACGCGGGGCTCGGACTGCTCGTCGGCGTCGCCGCCTTCGGGGTCAGCTTTGCGGCGATCGTCCTGGCGGCGTGCATCTACGTCTCCTCGAGTGCGATCGCCGTCAAGGCGCTCACGGACTTCCGGCGTCTCGCCGACGACGAGACCGATCTCGTGCTCGCCATCCTCCTCTTCGAGGACGTCGCGATCGCCGCGGTGCTCGGCTTCGTGGCGACCGGTGGCGGCGGCGTCGCGACCACGACCTTGGTCTCGAGCAAGGCGCTGCTCTTCGTCGCGGCGTCGCTCGCGGCGTCGCGCTGGCTCGGCGCACCCATCGGCCGCCTGCTCTCGAGGCTCGACCTCGAGTTCTTCCTGCTCGGCGTGTTCGGCTTCGTCGTCGGAATGAGCGCCTTCGCGCACTGGCTGGAGATGTCCGAGGCGGTCGGCGCGTTGATGGCAGGTGTGATCCTCTCCGAGAGCGGCGTGCGGGAAGAGATCGAGCAGCGCTTCTTCGCGATCCGAGACGTCTTCGCCGCGCTCTTCTTCTTCACGTTTGCCCTGACGATCGACCTCGGCAAGCTTGGCGAGGTCGGGTGGATGGTGTTGATCGCCGTCCTCGTCACGGTGGTCGGCAAGCTCGGGGTCGGCATCCTCGCGGGGAGGCTCGGCGGCTTCAGCGCGCGGCAGGGACTGAACGCTGGCGCGGCGCTCGTCGCGCACGGGGAGTTCACGATCATCATCGCCCAGCTCGCGGCGGGCAACGCCGCGCTCGCGCTGGCCCAACGCGACGACATCGCCGCCTTTGCCGGGCTCTACGTGCTCGCGACCGCCACGATCGGCGTGATCCTGATGAAAGAATCCAAGTGGATCGGGCGTGCGCTCGTACCCGCGTCAACCGTAGACTGACGGAGGAGCGATGCCGCTCGAGCTCAAGGAGACACGGCTACCCGGGGTCGGGGTCAAGTGGTCGCTCGTAACCGCGAGCGGGAGTCGCGTGACCGTGATCCAGCATACGGACGGCGACCGGGAGGTCTACGTCCATCGCCGCGCCCGAGACGACGAGCCCGCGGTCGTGCTGGAGCTGCACGACGACGAAGCCCGTCAGCTGGGCGCGCTTCTCGGGGGCGCCTACGAGCGGCCGCGGATCGTCGAGGAACTCGAGATGGCGCTCGGCGAGTTTCAGATCGAGTGGATCAAGGTGCCGACCTCGAGCTGGGTCCACGGCCGCACGCTCGCCGACGCAGCGTTCCGTAAGCGCACCGGGGTGACGGTGATCGCGATCTTGCGCGAGTCCGAGTCGATCGCCGGTGCGCAGCCGGAGGACGTGATTCTTTCGGGCGACACGATCGTCGTCGTCGGCAAGGCCGGGCAGTTCCCGGCCGTCAAACGCCTGCTTGCCAACGGCCCGGACGCCACCTGACGCTCGTCTGCGCGATCCGCGCCTGAGGAGGCTCGCCGAGATGGGTCCTCGGAGGGGCTGCGACTAGACGCGCCAATAACGTCGCGTCAGAAGCACCACCACGGGGATCACCTCGAGTCGTCCGACCCACATAAGAATCGTCATCGCAACGGTCGAGACGTCGCTGAAGCCCTCGTACGTGCCGACGGGACCGGCGATCCCGAGCCCCGGACCGACGTTGCCGAGCGTCGTCGCCGCCGCTGCGATCGCGTCGATCGGGCTGAGGTCAGGCCCGCGGAACGCCGTGTCGACGGCGATCACCCCTGCGCCGAGGACGAAGATCCCGACGTAGAGGAGGACGAACACCGTCGCCGCGCGCACTGTCCGCTCGTCCAGTACGCGCCGGTTGAGACGGATCGGCACGACCTCCTCGGGATGCACCGTCTGGCGTAGCTCACGTCGGAGCGACTTGCCCATCAAGACGTGGCGCACGACCTTGATCGACCCGGCTGTCGAGCCCGCGCACCCGCCGACGAACATGAGCGCCACGAGCGTCATCAGGGCCAGCGTCGGCCAGGCCGCGAAGTCGAAGTTCGAGAAGCCGGTCGTCGTCATGAGCGAGATCGACTGGAAGACGCCGTCGCGGATCGCGCGCTCGCCTTGCGCGAAGCCCTCCGTCCAGACGATGGCCGAGATCACGACGGCGCCGACCACGATCAGGCCGAGGTAGGCCCACAGCTCCTCGTCGCGAGCCGCGCGCCTCGGCTCCCGGCGAACGAACGCGCTGTAGAGCAGGGCGAAGTTCATCCCGGCCACCAGCATGAAGAGGGCGATCACCCAATGCGTGGCGGCGCTGAACTCCTCGACCGAGCGCGGCTCTGTGGAGAACCCACCCGTCGGCATCGTCGCGAACGCGTGGCCGAACGCGGCGTACGGCCCCATCCGGTCGTCGCCGAGGAGCCCGATCGCGAT
>JACDBY010000395.1 GCA_013694685.1 Actinomycetota bacterium | reverse complement strand
GCTGCTCTTCCGTCGCCTGCTCGATCAGCCCCATGAGGGAGTAGCTCTGCCAGTACGCATTCGTCGGCGCGTAGCCGCCGTCGTCGCAGCGGAACACCTCGGCGAGAATAGTCAGATCGTGAGGGATGTCGAAGGCGTCGCGCATCTCCTCGTAGTTGAAGACGTAGTAGAAGTTGTCGAATCGGCAGAATTTCCCGAATGGGCGTTTGAGTAGGCGAGCCCGGTGCTACGCACGAGCTGGCATTTTGGGACGCATCGTGGCGCGAGGAAGCTCGGGTCAAGCGCCTGGGCGGCTGATCTCGATCGTCTCGCCGAGTTCGACCACCGCGACCTCGCCGCCGCCGAGCCTCCTGTAGGTGTCGACGAAGAGTTGCGGGTCGAGCGTCGCGCCGGGCCCGTAGCCCTTGGGCGGCCACATGCCGTAGTGCATGGGAACAGCGACCCGTGGCGCCAGCTGCCACGCCATCAGCGCCGCCTCGTGCGCGTTCATGTTGCCGCCGGAACCGTTCGTCACGAAGAAGCCGACGTCGAACGGGCCCGCGGCCTTCGCGGCCAGGCAGCGGGAGTCGTACTCGGTGTCGCCGCTGTAGTAGATCGTGACGCCGCCGACCGAGATGACGAGGCTGGTTGCGTCTTCGGCCAGCCACCCCGGCACATCGTGGCGGGCGTAGTACGCCGCGAAGGAGAACGCTCCAACCGTGGTGTCCTCGCCCCGGTCGAGGCTCTGGATTCGATCCGAACCTATGCCCCAGCCGCGCAGCCGGCCGGTGTTCGCCGACGGGCCAACGAACCGAATCTCGGGGTTGCGTGCGGCCAGCGGCTTGACGGTGAGCGGGTCGAGGTGATCGGGATGCCAGTGGGAGGCCACGACGACGGCGGCCTCGGTCTCGGCCGGGTCGAGAATGATCGCGGCGGAGCGGGGTTGCCCGAGTTCGTCGCGGAGGTAGTCCGACAGGTACGGATCGACGAGGCATCGCGTTCCGTCGGGCGCGACGATCGCGTAGCCGGCCTGGCCGAGCCAGGTGATGCGGGCGCCGCCGCCGTTCGCGTTCACCAGGCAACCTCCGTCTCGTCGAGCTCCACCAGCGCCGCCGCCCAGTCCTGGTCGGGCGCGCGCACGTAGTGCACGCGCTGGCGTTCCTCGAAGCTGGGAACGCCCTTCCCCGGAATGTTGTCGCAGACGAGGGCGGTCGGACGGCCCCGCTGGCCGCGGGCCCAGGCGAACGCGTCTACGACGTCAGCGAGCGTGTTCGCGTCGATCCGCCGCGCTGCGAAGCCGAACGCGGTGAGGCGCTCGGGAACGGGCTCGACCTCGAGTATTTCGGCGACCGCGCCGTCCGCCTGCATGCGGTTGTTGTCGACGAGCAGCACGAGGTTGTCGAGGCGGTGATGGGCTGCAGCCATGCAGGCTTCCCAGACCTGCCCTTCCTGCAGCTCACCGTCCGAGACGAGGCAATAGACGCGGGAGCCGCCGCCGCGAAGTCTCTCGCCCAGCGCGAGGCCGACCGCCTGCGACAGGCCCTGGCCGAGCGAGCCGCCGGTGATCTCGAAGCCAGGGGTGCCCTCGAGCGGGCTCTCCTCGATCCGCGAGCCGTCCATCCCGTAGGTGACGAGCTCCTCCAGCTCGTAGTCGCCACGCTCGTGGAGGGCGGCGAAGACGGCGATCGAGCTGTGCCCGGTCGACAGGACGAAATGGTCGTCCTCGCCGAGCTCGGAAAAGTAGAGGACGGCCATCAAATCGGCGAGACCCAGGCCCTGCCCGGCATAGCCCTGGCCACGGCCCCTGCACATCTCGATCACGGTCCGCCGGATCGCATGTGCCCTGCGCCTGAGCTCCGCGTTTCCGTTCACCGAAGCGCCTCCGCGATGCCGTCCGCGTCGAGACCCAGCTCGTGGCGAATGTAGTCGAGCGATCCCGCCGGCGCCCACTGGTCAGGTACGCCGAGCCGTCGCAGCCTGACCGCCATGCCTCCCTCCGCAAGCGTCTCGGCCACGGCCGAGCCGAGACCGCCGCTGATCGAGTGATTCTCGACCGAGACGACGCGGTCGAACCGCGAGCAGAACGCAGCCACCTGCGCCGCCGGAAATGGCTTCAGCACCGGGACGTGCAGGACGGACGCCCCGCCGTCGATCGCGGCCGCCGCCTCGAGTGCCCAGCCAGTCGCAAGGCCGGTCGCGACCACGCCGACCGTGCCGCCGCTCTGCAACTCGCGCGGCTCGAGACGAAAGCCGACAGGATCGAACAGGCGCGCGACGCGCCCGCGCAGGCCCCGGATGTAGACCGGGCCCGGCTCGGAGACGGCGAAGCCGAGGGCGGCATCGACCTCCGTAGCGTCGGCCGGGTCGATCACGGTCATCCCGGGAAGCGCGCGCATCAGCGCGACGTCGTCGATCGCCTGGTGCGTCGCCCGGAACGGGGTTGTGATCCCGGGGAGGAACGCGACGACGATCGCCCGCGACGGCCCCGTCGCGAGGGCCATCGCGACCTGGTCGTAGGCCCTCCGGGTCGCGAAGACGCCGTAGGTGACCGCGATCGGCAAGTAGCCCGCCTTCGCGAGGCCGCCGGCGATGCCCATCATGTTCGCCTCGGCCATCCCGACCTGAAAGAACCGGTCAGGAAACTCGTCCGCGAAGGGAAGGACGTCGGTGTACTTCGAGAGATCGGCCGAGAGGACGACGACGTCCTCACGGGCGCGCCCGAGCGCCGTCAGCGCCCGAGCGAACGGCGCTTCGACGAGCTCCTGAACGGCGAGCGCGCTCATCGCGCGACCCGCTCGGCGGTCATGGTCTTGCGCTCGTTCATGAGCACCTCCTCGGGGCGCGGCAGCGGCGCCCCCGTTTCGACGTGGGGAACGCCATCAGCGAGCGCTCGTCGTGACGACGGTGTCGTCGCGGTCGCGCAGTTCCGGACGCAGCGCGAGGCCGAGTCCGGGGCGATTGGGGATTATCGCGCGTCCGCCCGAGATCTCGGGGAGCCCCTCGACGACCTCGTCATACCACCCGTCGACGAAGCCGCGGACGACCTCCATGATCTTGGCATTCGTGGCGTGCGCGCACAGCTGGAGCGAAACGGCGAGTGATACGGGGCCGGTGCAGTCGTGAGGGACGATCGGGAGATGGAAAGCGTCGGCGAGGTAGGCGATCTTGCGCGCCTCGGTGACCCCGCCCGACCAGACCACGTCGACCATCGCGAGGTGACATGCCCCCTCCGTGAGGATGTTGCGGAAGGCGAAACGCGAAAACAGCCGCTCGGACACGCACTGCGGGACACGGCTCTCCCGCACGAGCCGGGCAAGGTCGGCCGGCGAGTCCGGCTGAATCGCGTCCTCGATCCAGGCGACCCCGAACGGCTCGAGTGTGCGGCAGATCGCGAGTGCCGCATTCAGATCCCAGCGCGAGTGGCCCTCGATCATGATGTCCATGCGCCCGCCGACCGCCGAGCGGATCTCCGCCACGGCGGCGAGGCCTTCCTGGAGTTGCTCGGGCGTCAGGTCGTGGCCGACCTGCCCCATCGCGCTCCACCCCGCCGGACCGACGTTCGCGTCGCCGCCGATGTGGGGCGCGAACCGATCCCACGGCCAGATCTTCATCGCACTGAAACCCGCCTCAAGCAGATTCTGCGCGAGCTCCCCCGGCCGCTCGACGAACGCGGTCTGGTCGTCGTAGCTGCCGGCGTCGACGCACGTGTTGTACACGCGGATCGAGTCGCGCACCCGGCCGCCGAGCAGCGTCGCGATCGACATGCCCGCGTGCTGGCCGAAAAGGTCCCAGAGTGCGACATCGAGCGCCGAGAAGGCGCGCATCTCGGCGCCCGCGAAGCCGTGGAAGTTCGCCCGCGCGAAGAGCGTCTGCCAGATGTCCTCGATCCGGCTCGCATCGGCGCCGAGCACGAGTGGGGCGACCATGTCGTGGAGCACGGCCTCGACCGCGCCGGGGACGTAGTACGTCTCGCCGAGGCCGGTCAGGCCCCGCTCGTCGGTGACCTCGACCCACACGATGTTCGGTTGGGAGGCGACGCGAATGGTCTCGATCCGCTCGACACGGTTACGGAGCGACGCGGGCGCCGCCTTCAGGCTCACAGCAGCGAGCCGCCGTTCACCTGGACGACGGTTCCGGTCATGAAGGTCGAGAGCGGCGAGAGCAGGAACACGCACGCGCCGGCAATCTCATGCGGTTGGCCGAGCCGGTTGAAAAGCGTGCGCTCGCCGACGCTCGCCTTCTGCTCGGCGGTTGCGGCGCCGAGCGCCACCGTATCGATCGGGCCCGGAGAGACCGCGTTCACCCGGACGCCGTGGGGTGACACCTCGCGCGCGAGCGATTTCGTCATCGAGACGACGCCGCCCTTCGCGGCGGCGTAGTGGACCGCGGCCGAGATGCTGCCGAACTCGCCCGCCGTCGACGCGAAGTTGACGACGGAGCCCCGTCGCCGGGCGACCATGCCGGGAAGCACTGCTTGGCAGGCGGCGAAGGCGGTTCCTAGATTGCCGGCGAGCGTCGCCGTCCAGGCGCGTTCGTCGATCTCCTCATAGGGGAGCGGCGCCCAGAGGCCCGCGCAGTTGACGATGCCGGTCAGTGGACCGAGCTCCTGCTCGACGCGGCCGTGGAACTCGCGAAAGTCCGCCGCCGCCGAGACGTCGACCGACTCGCCGAGGCAGTCGAGCTCAGCCGCGAGCGCGGTCACACGATCGGCCGCGAGGTCGGTGATCGCGAGTCGCGCGCCGGCTGCGCTCAGCATGCGCGCGATCGTCGATCCGA
This sequence comes from Actinomycetota bacterium, assembly GCA_013694685.1. Lineage (GTDB taxonomy): Bacteria > Actinomycetota > Thermoleophilia > Gaiellales > Gaiellaceae > Gaiella. The sequence continues at coordinate 9,581 of JACDBY010000395.1, read as the reverse complement.
TCCCCCCGGTCGCGCCGGTCAGGATCACCCTATCGTCCGCCAACATGCCCGCGGCGGCACGAAAGGCATCGGTCTCCGGAGAGCTGACCTCAACTGACATGAGCTCCCTCCTGGCGGCCGAGGCGACGCTCCCACCCATCGGCGAAGACGTTCAGATAGGCATCCGGCTCGTACGGGTGTTCCTTCGCTACCTCGTCGACGAGGTCGAGCCCGAGACCAGGTGCGGTCGGCAGGGACAGATGGCCGTTCATCGCGTCGATCGTGGGCCGCCAGGTGACGAGGTTGGCCGTCCACGGCTCGTTGAACGGATCGAAATGCTCCTGGATCAGGAAGTTCGTCGTGCACGCGGCGAGCTGAAGACAGACGGCCGTGGCGATCGGCCCGCCGCTCTGATGCGGCGCGATCCAGGCCCCCGCCGTCTGCGCGAGGTGTGCGACGGTAAGTGCAGGGCCGATGCCGCCGAGCGACATCGGCTCGGGCTGCCAGACCGAGACCCCGCCTGCGCGCGCGAGGGTGAAGAACTGTCCCGGGTGGTGGAACGTCTCGCCGGTCGCGACGCGGAGCGTGGTCTGACGGGCGACGGCCGACGTTGGCTCCTCGCGCTCTCTCGTGGTCGGCTCCTCCCACCAGAAGACGCCTAGCCGCTCGAAGGCGCGCGCGGCGCGGATCGCCTCCGCCTCGGTGAAGCGGGCATGGACGTCGATCAGGATGCTCAGCTGTGGATGCCGGCGGCGCAGCTCGCCGACGATCTCGACTGCCAGCGCCAGCTCCTCGTCCGCGAGGAAGCCCTGCGCCGTCCCGAATGGGTCCAGCTTGAGCGCCTTGAAGCCCAGCCGAACGACTACATCCGCCGCGGCGGCGAGCGACTCGGGCGTGCGCTCGGCGCGATACCAGCCGTTCGCGTAGCCCGCCACCGAGTCGCGCACCCGGCCGCCGAGCAGCTCGTGGATCGACATGCCGGCACTCTTGCCGAGGATGTCCCAGCACGCCGTCTCGATCGCGGCCACCGCATGCTTGTGGATGTGCCCGCCGTCGTTCGAGACGCTTTCGAGCAAGCGTTTCGCGAGCGCCGTCGGGCGACATGGATTCTCGCCGAGCGCCAGATGCTCGAGCTCGTGAACGGCGGCTTCGATCGTGCGAACGAATCCGTTCAGGGTTCCCTCGCCGACACCGGTCAGCCCTTCGTCGGTGTGCACCCGGACGAACAGCCAGTTCTTCCAACCTGCGCCCACGGCGACCGTCTCGATGCGCGCGATCTTCATCGGAGGCAGCCTATAGAGCAATTGGTCAAGTGGTCAAGCCTCTGTGCGGTGGGGCGTGGTGCTACTGTCGATTCCATGGCGGACGACGCGCAGGCGATCGCTCAGAGCCGGTCGACGGTGGTTTCGCCCAAGTTTCCGGAGATCCAGCGTCGGGCGGTCGCGTCCGAGGCGATCGCGACCCTGAAGCAGATGATCGTGCGGGGGGAGTTGCGGGCCGGCCAACGGCTCCCGCCCGAGCGTGAGCTCGCACTGATGCTTGCTGTCAGCCGCCCGTCCCTGAGGGAGGCGATCAGGGCGCTGATCGCGTTGAACGTCCTCGAGAGCCGCCACGGCGACGGTACCTTCGTCACGTCGCTCGAGCCCGAGCTGCTCGCGGAGCCGATCGACTTCCTGCTCCAGGTCAGCCACGCCGGGCTGATCGCTCTGCTCGAGGCCCGCCGGGCGATCGAGACGTCAGTGGTTGTCCTGGCCGCCGAGCGCGCCACCGATCTCGAACTTGCGGAGCTCGGGCGCTTCGCCGAGAGCGGTCGCGACAAAATCGGCGACCGCGACGCGTTCATCGACTACGACGGGGCGTTTCACGACCAGATCTGTGCGATGGCCCGGTCGCCGATCCTCGGAAGCCTGATGTCGACGCTTCGGGAGCTCGTCCGCGAACTCCGTCGGCAGCTGAGCTCGTCCGAGCTGCGCCGACAGGTGCTCGTCGACCATCGGGGAATCGCCAAGGCGCTGCGGGCCCGGGACGGTGCAAAGGCGAGCGCGTTGATGACACGGCATCTCGAGCGTCTGCTTGACGTCCTCGAGACAGCCGCGACGTAGCAGCGAAAATCGCGGTCTATGTGGCCAAGTGGCTTGACCTCTGCTTTGGCGCGTTGTACGTTGGACGAAATCCAGTCCGAAGGAGGACACACACAGATGCGACGCCGCACATCGAACTTCACCGGCAGTGCCGTCGTGGTTGCGATCGTCGCGATCGCTGCGGCGCTCGCGCTCCCCGCTCTCGGCGCGAATGACCACAAGGTGGTTGCGAAGAAGACGTACCGCTTCGTGCTCAGCAACAACTTCCTCGGCAATGACTGGCGGCCACAGATGGAGCGGCTCGCGACGCTGACCGCGAAGCAGTCGCCCTTCGCCGGCCGAATCACACTCGACGTCATCAACGCCGAGAGCACCACGCAGGCGCAGGTCCAGTCGCTCAACAACATCGTCGCGTCAAAGCCCGACGCCATCCTCATCGACGCGGGCTCCCCGACCGCGCTCAACCCCGCGGTGCGTCGTGCATGCGCAGCCGGCATCGTCGTCGTCTCGTTCGACCAGACGGTCACGGAACCGTGCGCGTGGAGGGTCTCGCAGAACCACGGGGACGGCCAGCTCGCGATCGGCAAGTGGATGGGCCTCGTGCTCAAGGGATCGGGAAGCGTGTTCGTCGACCGCGGTCTCCCGGGCGCGCCGATCTCGTCCATCATCGAGAATGGCTTCAAGAACGGCCTCAAGGCGCAGGCGCCGAAGGTCACGATTGGCGGTTCCTACGACGGCAAGTACGCAATCGGCCCGACGCAGCAGGCGATCGCGAGTCTCCTCGGCGGCAAGCCCGACGTCTCAGGCGTCGCGACACAGGGGTACTGCACCGCAGCCTTCAACGCGTTCAAGCAGGCCGGAAAGCCGCTCGTGCCGACAACCTGCTACGGCTACAACGGCGAGCTCGTCGCCTGCGCCAAGAACAAGGTGCCGTGCGCCATTCTCAGCGGGTCGCCGACCGTCGTGCAGATCGCGATGAAGCTGGCGCTCGACGCGCTTGACCGCAAGCCGACCCCGCCGAAGACCAAGAACGTCACGATCCCGTGGACGGTCTACCTCACCGGCCCGAAGGTGAACCTGGGCAAGATCCCCGCGGGCGGCAGCGTCCAGTACGTCTCGCTCGGCAAGAACGCGTTCCCCAGCCTGCCGCCGGGGCTCGCGCTGCCTTACACCCTCCCGCAGTACAAGATCAGTGCCGGGCAGGCGGTGGCAAAACGCTGACGACCGGCGTGGACGCCGCCGGCTACGCGAGCGTCGCCGGCGGGGCTTCGGAGGAACGGTCCGCAGACCTCGTCCTCTCGGGATTGCGGAAGACCTATGGAGGCGTCGTCGCTCTCGACGGCGCCTCCCTCGCGTGCTTCCGCGGCGAGACCCACGGCTTCGTCGGCGAGAACGGCGCCGGCAAGAGCACCCTCGTCAGGGTGCTCTCCGGCGCCGTCGAGCCGGACGCGGGCACGATCACGCTCGAAGGACAGGCGCTTCGGCTCTCGTCGCCCGCGGACGCGCGGGCCGCCGGCATCGCCACCGTGTTCCAGGAGTTCAGCCTGATCCCGCACCTGGGGGTTGCACAGAACCTGTTCTACGGCCTCGAGCCTCGCACAAAGCTCGGCCGGATCTCGACCCGCGGGCTCGAGCGTGCCGCCGCGGACGCGTTCGCCGCCCATGACCTTCGTCCGCTGGATCCCGGCCGGCCGGTCGGCGAGCTCCGGCTGGCCGAGCGGCAGCTGCTCGAGATCCTCAAGGCTCTGCTCAGGGAACCCCGCGTGCTCGTGCTCGACGAGCCCACGTCGGCCCTGCTCCCCGAGCAGGTCGAGTGGCTCTTCCAGACCGTGCGCCGCTACGCGGATGGCGGCGGCATCGCCGTCTTCATCTCGCACAGGCTTGCAGAGATACAGACGCTGTGTGACCGGGTCACCGTTCTCCGTAACGGCGCGAACGTCGGGAGCGCGCCGGTCGCCGACCTGCCCGAGAGCGCGCTCGTCGAGCTGATGCTCGGCCGCAAGCTCGAGCGCTTCTTCCCGACCTCCCTGCCGCACGAGCGCGTCCGCGACGAAACTATCTGCGAAGCGCGAGGCCTGTCGGCGCCGCCCGACCTGCACGAGATCGACCTCGACGTCCGGGCGGGGGAGATCGTCGGGATCGCCGGCCTCGAAGGACAGGGGCAGGGGACGCTCTTCAAGGCGCTCTTCGGTATGCGGCCGGCCAACGGTAGTGTCACGGTGCGTGGCCGCGTAGCCCACCTGGCGACGCCGAGGCGGGCACTGAAGTCGGGGATCGGGCTCGTCCCCGAGGACCGGGCCTCGCAAGGCCTCTGCCTGACGTTGAGCGTGCGCGACAACATCGCCCTCAGCTCGCTGCGGACGGTCTCCAGGCTGGGACTGATCGATCGCCGCCGGCACCGGGAGCTCGTCGACCGCGCCGTCGAGCAGTTCTCGATCAGGCTCGGCTCGCCGCAGCAACCGGTCTCCTCCCTCTCCGGCGGCAACCAGCAGAAGGTGCTGCTCGCGCGCGTGCTCGCCACGTCCCCGTCGCTGCTCCTCCTCTACGACGCGACGCGCGGCGTCGACGTGGGTACGAAGACGGAGATCTACGACCTCATGCACGAGATCTGCTGCGGCGGGGTCGGTATCGTCTTCTACTCAACCGACGCGTCAGAGCTCGCCAACATGGCCGATCGGGTCCTCGTGCTCCACGACGGCCGGATCCGCGCGCAGCTCGAGGCAGAAGAGATGACAGAGGCGAATATCGTCGCCGCCGCAGTGGGCGGACGGGGGACACCGTGACGATGGGAGGCTCGGCGCTGCGTGCGACGGTGCGCGTGCCGCGGCTCCCGCGGCCGGACGTCGTGACCGCGATTCCGTATGCCTACATCGCGGCGCTCAGTCTCGCGATCTACCTGCTCGAGCCGTCCCTGCTCACGGGACCCGGCGCGTTCGACGTCCTCGCCACGGCGGTCGTTCCGCTCGCACTCGTCGCCTTCGGCCAGACGATCGCGATCATCACCCGCGGCATCGACCTCTCGGTCGGCGGCGTCGTCAGCACGACGACGGCAATCCTCGCGACGCACGGCGGCACGTCCGGACCAACGGTCGTGGGGCAGGTGGTGCTCGTCGTCGCGATCGGCGTTCTCGCAGGCGTGATCAACGGGCTGCTCGTCGCCTTCACGCCGCTGCAGCCGTTCATCGTCACGCTCGCCACCTGGTCGATCTGGGGCGGGATCGCATTCCTCGTCCTCCCGATCGAGGGCGGGGCTCCGGCGCCTGAGCTGATCACGTGGCTGACAGGTGCGTGGCTCGGTGTCCCCAGGTCGGTCGTCGTGGTCGCGGGCCTGCTCGTGGCCTGGCTCTGGCTGCGGTCAACGCGGTTCCTCATCGATGTCCGCGCGATCGGCAGCGACGAGGCGCGCGCGCGACTGGTCGGCGTGCCGATCCGCATGCGCAAGATCCAGGTGTACGCGCTCAGCGGCGCGCTGGCGGCGGTGGCCGGGGTGTACCTGGCCGCGCAGACGGGCTCGGGCGCGCCGAACGCAGGCGACCAGTTCATCCTCAACTCGGTCGCGGCAGTCGTGATCGGCGGCGCGAGCATCTTCGGCGGAACCGGCTCGGCGGCAGGCTCGATCGTCGGCGCTGCCGTGCTAATCCTGATCCCGGACGTCGTCTTCGCGCTCCGGCTGACCTCGTTCTGGAGCGTGTTCCTTCAGGGGTTTGTGCTCGTCGTGACCGTGACGATCAGCTCCGTCGTGATCACACTGAGAATGCGGCGGCGCCGAGGGGCTGGCTAGCGTTGGACCTTGCCCGCCGCAACATGTCGGTGCTAACGGCCTACGTCGTCGTCGTCGGGCTGGTCGTCGCCGGGACGCTGTACACGCCGGGGTTCTCGGGCATCGGGCAGCTCCGTACCTACGCCGTCCAGGCGAGCTTCATCGGCCTCGTTGGGCTCGGGCAGACGCTCTGCATCCTCACGGGTGGCATCGATCTCAGCGTCCCGGCGGTGATCACCGGGTCGGCGGTGATGACGTCGATCCTCTGCCACGGCGACTCCGCGCGGCTCGCGCCCGTGATCGTTCTCGTCGTCTGCCTCGCCGCCGTCGCGGGCGTCGTCAACGGGATCGGCGTGGCCTACGCGAACGTGCCGCCGATCATCATGACGCTCGGGATGGGCGGCGTCGTCCAGGGCCTGATGCTCGTCTACACCAAGGGCGGGATCTCGTCGTTCCCGCCGCCGGCCCTCGCGCGCTTCGTCGTCGGCAGGACGCTCGGGGTGCCGCATTTGCTCTGGTTCTGGGCCGCCATCATCGCGACGGGCGCCGTCCTGCTAGCGGTGACCCCGTTCGGACGCCGGCTCTACGCAATCGGGGCGAACCGCGAAGCAGCGCTGATCGCGGGTGTCGACGTCCGCCGGATGCTGGTGGCTCCCTACGTCGTGTCCGCGGTGGGCGCCGCCGTGACCGGCGTGCTGCTGATGGGCTACAACGGCCAGGCGTATCTGACGATGGGCGACCCGTACCTGTTCGCATCCGCGGCCGCCGTCGCAGTCGGCGGGGCCTCGATCCTCGGCGGCAGCGGTAACTACGTCGGCACCGTCGCGGGAGCTCTCGTCCTGACCGTTCTCAGCGCCTTGCTGATCGTCTTCTCGCTCGGTGCCGGCTGGCTGCTGATCACCTACGGCGCGGTGCTGCTGACGGCGGCGCTTCTCGCGAGCGTTCGGGTCCAACGCCGCTGATGGACGATTACGAGCTCTTCTGCGCAGGCCGTCTCGCCGATCCGTATCCGCTGCTCGCGGACCTGCGCGAGCGCGAGCCTGTCCACTGGAGCGAGCGGCTGCAGGCATGGATCGTTACGCGCTACGACGACGTGCTCGCGGCTCTGCTCGACCGCCGGTTCGCGAACGACCGCGTGTCGGTCAACATGAAGGCGCTCCCGCCCGACATGCGCGAGCAGTACGCGCAGCTCGGGGATCACGTCTCGAACTGGCTCGGCTTCACCGATCCGCCGAAGCACACCCGGCTGCGTGGGCTGCTGCGGACGACGTTCACGCCGGCGCTCGCCGAGGCGTACAGGCCGGCCATCCTTGCGATCGTCGACGAGCTGATCGACGCGATGCTCGGTGAGCGCGAGCCCGACCTGGTCGGAGGCTACGCGTTCCCGATGCCGGCGCGCGTTATCTTCGACATCCTCGGCATCCGGGACGAGGATGCGGGCGACTTTCATCGCTGGTCTGACGACATGGCCGCATTCACCGGCAACATCGGGCCGACGCTCGTCGAGGTCGCTCCGCGCGCGTACGAGAGTTATCGCGCGCTGGAGGAGTTCATCGGGACCCAGGTGGACGAGCGCAAGCGCCACCCGCACGAGGACCTGCTCACCCATCTCACGCAGGCGGAGGAGTCGGGCGAGCTCGAGTCGAGGGTCGAGCTGACCGGCCTCGCGGTCTTCACGCTCGTTGCGGGTCACGAGACGACCGCGAGCCTGCTCGGAAACGCGCTCAAGCTGGTCCTCGAGGACGACGATCTCCGGGCGAAGCTGCAGGCCGAGCCGGACGTGCTCCCGGCGGCGGTCGAGGAGTTCCTGCGGCTGGAGGCGCCGATCCAGCTGTCGCCGCGGCTTGCCGGCGAGGACATCCTGCTCCGGGGCGCGACGATCCGGAGCGGCGACGCGGTGATCCTGCACATCGGGGCGGCGAACCACGACCCGGCCCGCTTCCCCGAGCCGGGCGCGCTCGACCTCGACCGCTCGTTCACGCGCCACCTGTCGTTCGCGTGGGGCCCGCACTTCTGCCTCGGAGCGCCGCTTTCGCGCGTCGAAACCGCAGTTGCCCTCGAGCGCGTGCTGGAGCGAATGCCCGACATGCGGCTGACTGGGGAACCCCTCCAGTGGCGTGAGAACATGACGATGCGCGCGCTCACTGCCCTGCGCGTCGGCTGCTGACGTCCGCCGATGACAGAGCTTCGACGACTTCTCGAGTGCCTGCGACGCACCGCTGCCATCAGCTCGACGCTCGAAGAAGGCGCGGATGAGTGAGCGCCCGTGACGGTTGCGCTGCTCACCGACGCGGATCGCTTCCCGTTCGACGACGACGACCGGGCGCAGCTCGTGCGGGCGGGCGTCGAGCTGCGGGAGCTCGCCGGGCACGACCCGGAGCAGGTCGTCACCGCCGGGCGGGACGCCGCGGCGATCTTCGTCTACTCCGCGAGGTTCCCGCGGGCGACGATCGAACGCCTCGGCGACTGCCGCGTGATTGCCCGCTGCGGAACCGGCTACGACAACATCGACGTGGCCGCCGCGCGCGAGCTCGGCATCGAGGTCGTCTACGTGCCGGACTATGGCGCGGACGATGTCTCCGACCATGCGCTCGCGCTGCTGCTCGCCTGCCGGCGGAAGGTGGCGCTCGCGGACCGCGCGGTCAGGGCAGGCGAGTGGCCCGGTTACGGCGAGCTCGCCCCGATGCACCGGCTGCGCGGCGCGACGCTCGGGCTGCTCGGCTACGGCCGCATCGGCCGCCTCCTGGGCGAGAAGGCCAGGGCGCTCGGGATGCGCGTACTCGCGCACGACCCCTTCGTCGTCGAGGCGACGACGGCCCGCGACGAGCTCTTCAGGGGGTCCGATGTCGTCTCGGTGCACGTGCCGCTCACCGAGCAGACCCGCGGGTCCGTCGGCGCGGCAGAGCTTGCGTTGATGAAGTCCGGCGCGATCCTCGTGAACACGAGCCGCGGGCCGGTCGTCGACGGCCAGGCTCTCGCAGCGGCTCTCCTGGAGGGCCGCCTGGGCGGGGCCGGTCTCGACGTCTTCGAGCAGCAGCCGCTGCCGCGCGAGCATCCGCTGCGCGCCTGTCCGACCGCGGTCTTCACCCCCCACACCGCCGCCTACACCGAGGAGGCGCTGGCCGAGGTGCGCAAGCGCCCGCTGGCCGACGCTCTCCGGGTGCTGCGCGGCGAGAGGCCGGAGGATCCGGTGCCTGCATGAGCGGCGAGCGAGGAGCTTCACGGCCCGGATCGGCTGTCGAATGGTGGTGATCACTCGGACAAGAGTTCGTGCGACGAACGGGGCCGAATAGGCCTCAGCCTGTCCGGGCATCGCGACCGGCAAGGCACGTCGCCGCCTGCTGCCGAATCGAGAACGCGTGAGCGGGGTACGCGACCAGCGAACGCGGGAAAGGCGCAGTCTTGTATTGGCATGAGCAGGCCTCGAGTAGTCGAGACCGCAGCCACCCTCGCCGGCGCGGCGGACATCACCTACGTCCCGACGTACGAGGGTTGGCTGTTCCTGGCCGCCGTGATGGACCTCCACTCGCGCAAGATCGTCGGTTGGTCGATGCGTGAGGAGCTCGAGGCGACCCTGGTCGTCGAGGCGCTCTCGATGGCGGTCACCCGCCGAAAGCCAAAGCCCGGGCTCGTCCACCACTCCGACAGGGGATCGCAATATACGTCCGTGGCGATGGGCCGCACGCTGCGCGACTCGAAGATCATGGCCAGCATGGGCTCGAAGGGTGATCCCTGGGACAACGCCAGCGCGGAGAGCTGCG
>JACDBY010000390.1 GCA_013694685.1 Actinomycetota bacterium | reverse complement strand
GTCCGCGACTACACCGCGATGCGCGTGCCCTCGGCCGCCGAGCGGTAGAGCGCGTCGAGCGTCCGCGCCTGCACGGTCGCGTCCCCACGCCCGAGGAGCGGCGAGGCGAGGAACTCCGTCGCGTGGGCGAAGTTCTCGAGCTCGAGCCGGTACGAATTCGCGAGCTCGACCTCGACGCGCTCCGAATTGCCGTTGCGTTCTAGGCGGAGCTCACCGCCCCAGTCGACGCGCCACGGCGCGGCTACCCGCAGGACGCCACCGTCACCGACGATCTCGAGCGCCTGGCGCTCCGGCGCGAGGAACGACGCCTCGAACTGCGCGACCACGTCGTCCCAGAATCGCATCGTCCCGTGCGTCGCCATGTCGACGCCGGTCTCCCCGACGACCTGCTCGGCGAGGACGGAGACCGGGTCGCCCGCAACGATCCGGGCGCCGCTCACGCAGTAGCAACCGACGTCCATCAGGGCGCCACCCGCCAGCTCGGGATCTGCCCGGACGTTCGTCAGGTCGGTGAGCGCGAAGCTGAAGACCGACCGGACGGAGCGGAGCCGGCCGATCGCGCCCTCCCGAACGAGCCGCTCGATCTCCTTCGTCTGCGGATGATGGCGGTACATGAACGCCTCGGTGAGGATCAACCCGGCCGCCTCGGCCGCGTCGAATGCCTCCTCGACCTCCGCGGGGTGGCGTGAATAGGGCTTTTCGCAGAGGACGTGCTTGCCCGCGGCGAGCGCCTTCATCGTCCACTCGTGGTGCATGCCGTTCGGGAGGGAGATGTAGATCGCGTCGACGTCGGTGTCCTCGAGGAGCTCCTCGTACGTCGAGTGCGCCCGCGGAATCCCGTGCTCGGCCGCGTACGTCTGCGCCCGGGCGCCGTCGCGGCTGCCGACGGCGGCGACGTCGACGCGGTCGGTCTCGGCCGCGCCCTGGATGATCTGGGCGTTGATGTTCGCGGTCGAGAGGAGCCCGAGCTTCACGCGCTCAGACTAGATGGCGAGCGCCGGATAGAGCGCCTGGTAGCGATGGTGGAGGTCCTCGTAGAGAGGTTGCGTGGCCGGATCCGGCTCGATCGTCTCGCTCACGCGGACGCAGCGCGCGACGGCGTCGTGCACGTCGGCGAAGACGCCACCGGCGACCCCACCCAGGAGCGCCGCGCCGAAGGCCGACCCTTCCTCGGACTCGGTTCGCTCGAGCGGGACACCGAGCACCGAGGCGACGATCTGGCACCAGAGGCGGCTCCGGGCACCGCCGCCGGAGACGCGAGCGACGGTGGGCGCGGCACCTAGCAGCCGCACGAGGTCGAACGAGTCGCGGAGACCGAAGGCGACACCCTCGAGGACCGCGCGCACGAGCGCGCCCCGGTCGTGCCGCAGCTCGAGACCCACGAAGGCACCGCGGGCGTCCGGGTCGGCGTGAGGGGTCCGCTCGCCCTGCAGGTACGGGAGGAACGTGAGCCCGTCCACTCCGGGTGGCCAGGCCGCCGCCTCGGCGACGAGCTGCTCGAACGGCACCGCGGGAGCGAGGGCGTCGCGAAACCACTGCAGCGAGCCTGCCGCCGACAGCATCACGCCCATCGCCTGCCACATCTCGGGGACGGCGTGGCAGAAGGAATGGACACGCGCCTGCGGCTCGTGGGCGTAGGCGGGCAGCGCTGCGAGGACGACCCCCGACGTGCCGAGCACGACCGAGAGCGGTCCCGGGCGGTCGACACCGACGCCCACGGCAGCCGCCGGCTGGTCGCCCGCGCCAGCCGCAACCGGGATCGCGTGCGACACCGTGCCCGAGGCGCCCGCGGGCTCGGGCGACTCGAGGACGGGTGGCAGCCACGCTCGCGGGAGCTCCAGGGCGTCGAGTACGTCGTCGCTCCAGGCTCGGCGGCCGACGTCGAGGAGGAGGGTCCCCGAGGCGTCCGAGGCGTCGGTCGCCCGCTCGCCCGTGAGCCGCAGCCGCACGTAGTCCTTCGGGAGGAGGACGCGCGCGATCCGGGCATAGGACTCCGGTTCGTGCCGGCGGAGCCAGAGGAGCTTCGGCGCCGTGAAGCCCGGGAGCGCGCGGTTGCCCGTCAGACCGATCAGGCGGTCGAGCCCCAGGCGCTCCTCGATCTCGCGACACTCGACAGCGGTCCGCTGGTCGTTCCAGAGGATCGCTGGGCGGATCACCCGATCGGTGGAGTCAAGGACGACGAGGCCGTGCATCTGGCCCGAGAGGCCGATCCCGGCGATGTCGCGACCCTCCGAGACCTCCGCGAGAGCAACCTCTGCGGCGCCCCACCAGTCCTCGGGATCCTGCTCGGCCCAGCCGGGCCGGGGCGTTGCGAGCGGATACCCGCGCGAGGCGGTCGCGAGCACTTCTCCCTCGGCCGAGAGCGCGATCGCCTTGACGCCGGTCGTCCCGACGTCGAGACCGGCGATCGCGGTCACGGGCTCAGAGCTTGGCGCCGAGCGCGCCGTAGACCAGCTCGTACGCGCGGACGGCATCCTTGCGCGACTGGGCGCCGCGAAGCTCGCCGTCGTCGATCCGGCCGGAGACCTCCCAGATGAAGTCCCACTGACGGACGCTGCGGGCGACGGCGGCGACGGCGTCCTCGGTGTACGGGTAGAGGTCGAAGCCGAGTCGCTCGCCCTGCTCGCCGTAGCGCGCACGGCGGAGCTCGACTGCGAGCTCGAGGGTCTCCATGAACGCGGTCGCGCCGACCATGTTGTCGTCGTCGAACGTCCCCCAGCCCGAGTTCGCGTGCTGGTGGCCGAGGAGGCCCTCGGCCGCGAGCAGGGCCGCGTACTCCCCGAGGCTCTCGCCGTTCATCAGCAGGTGCTGCCAGTCCATGTTGACCTGGACGTTCGTGAGGCCGCGCTCGCGCAGCTTGCCGATCACGAAGAGCGTCATGCCAATGTTCCGCATCAGGATCTTCATCGCCGGCTCGGAGTTCTTGTGCTCGAGGAAGAGCTTCACGCCATGCTTGGCGCACACCTCCGCCGCCTCGGCGATGCCGTCGAGGAACCACTCCCACGACTTCCCGTAGGGGGTCTGGAAGGGGTAGTTGTAGCCCTCGATCCCCGGCCAGCAGACCATGTGCGCGCCGAGCTCGCCTGCCAGCTCGGCGGTCTCGCGGGTGAGACGCCGTGCCTCTGCCCGGACTGCGGGATCGGGTGCGACGAGCCCGCCGCGTCCGAAGCGCGGGTCGAGGTGGAGACCCGTGCACACGGTGTAGATCCCATGGCCGTCGAGCGCATCGCGCACCTGGTCGAGATTCTCCGCGTCCAGCTCGCCCGGGTAGTGAAACTCGTAGTCGTCGATGAGGCCCTCGAGCCCCTCCACCGCCCGCCGGACGCGCTGCACCGTCGTCTCGCCCGCGTGCTCGGGTTGGTAGCCGCCGGGCACGAAGCGGGTCACCATCGGGCCGAGCGCCCAGATGCCGAGGCTCTTCCGCATCGACGGAACGGAGCTCAACGCCCGGAGCGCTCGAGCCGGCGTCGCGAGAGCGCGTCGAGCGTCACGGCGGCGAGCAGGATCAGGCCCGTCACCATGTACTTGATCGCCGAGCTGTACCCCAGCAGATCGATCCCGTTCGCCACGGTCGAGATCACGAGGGCGCCCATCAGGGCGCTGATCACGCGGCCGCGGCCGCCGAAGAGGCTCGTGCCCCCGATCACCGCAGCCGAGATCGCATCGAGGAGGAGCGTACCGCCACCCGCGTTGAGGTCGACCGAGTTGAGCCGCGCCGCGAAGATGACCCCGCCGAGGCCGGCCATCAGGCCGGAGATCATGAACACGATCACGCGGACGCGCGGGACGTTGATCCCCGCTCGGCGCGCAGCCTCGGCGTTGCCGCCGACCGCGTACACGTGGCGCCCGAAGGTCGTGCGCTCGGCGACCCACGTCCAGAACACGAGGAAGACGATCACGAGCAGGAACGCGAGCGGGAAGCCTCGCTCGCGGTTCGCCCAGAGGACGGCGCCGAAGATCACGACGACGAAGAGCGCGAGCTTTGCGGCAACCACGACGAGGTTGTCGGTCTGGATCCCGTGACGGCGCCGGCTGATCAGGCCGGCGAGCGTCGAGGCCGCGAAGAGCGCACTTGCTCCCGCCGCGATCAGGTAGCCCGCCGTGTCCGAGAAGAAGTAGTTCGCGACGTTGTTGATCGTCGAGTCCTCGATCACGATCACGCCTGCGCCGCCGATCACGTAGAGGATCACGCCCTGCCAGAAGAGCAGCCCCGCGAGCGTGACGACGAAGGACGGGATCCCGACGAAGGCGACGAACCCGCCCTGGACGCCGCCGATCAGGGCGGTCACGGTGACCGCGATCGCGATCGCGAGGACGCCCTTCACCTGCCAGCTCTCGTCGGGGATCTGCAGCTGCGCGGCGATCACGCCGGCGACCCCCGAGACGTAGCTGATCGAGAGGTCGATCTCGCCGAGCAGGAGCACGAAGACGACGCCGATGGCGATCGTCGTCACGCCGGCCATCTGGGTCATGAGGTTCGTGAAGTTGCCGGCGCTCAGGTAGTTCTCGTTCTTCCAGTAGAAGAAGGCGACGATCGCGACGAGGCCGAGGATGATCGGCAGCGTGCCGACGTCGCCGGCCTTGAGTGCCTCGAGCCGCCGCCGCACGATCGCGCCGAGGCTGTTTGAGGGCGGAACGGCGCCTATTGCCTGCGGGTCGGCGGTCGTCATGCCGGCTCCTCCATAGAGGAGATGCCGGCGACCTTCGTCGGGATGCCCGCCGTGATCGCGTGCACGACCTCCTGCTGCGTCGTCGCCGAGCGCTCGTAGACGGCAACATTCCGACCGAGTCGGAGCACGGTGATCCGGTCGGCAACCTCGAAGATGTCGTGGAGGTTGTGCGAGATGAGGACGACCGCCAGGCCCTGCTCGGAGAGACGCCGGACGAGCTCGAGCACCTGCTGGGTCTGGGCGACGCCGAGTGCGGCAGTGGGCTCGTCGAGGATGACGACGCGGCTGTTCCACATCACCGCCCGGCCGATCGCGACCGACTGTCGCTGACCGCCTGAGAGTCTCGCGACCTGCTGGCGGATCGAGCGGATTGTCGTCACTCGGAGCCCGCGAAGGGTCTCGGCGGTGCGCTTCTCCATCGGCGCCTCACGCAACCGGCCGATCCAGTCGCGCTCCTCGCGGCCGAGGTAGATGTTCTGGACGACGTCGAGGTTGTCGCAGAGCGCGAGATCCTGGTAGACGACCTCGATCCCGAGCTTGACGGCGTCCTTCGGGCCGGAGATCGAGACGCGCTCGCCGTCGAAGCGAACCTCGCCGTCGTCGAGCGGATGGATGCCCGCAATGCACTTGATCAGGGTCGACTTGCCTGCGCCGTTGTCACCCACGAGCGCCATCACCTCGCCCGAGCGCACCTCGAAGTCGACCTCGGAGAGCGCGTCGACCGAGCCGAAGCTCTTGCGGATCCCGCGTGCTTCGAGCGTCGGCGTCGCCGAGGCGGTGGGGGTGGTCTCTGCGGTTGCGGTCATCTCGGAGATGTCGAGGGCGCCCCGGGCGAGGCGCCCTCGACAGTCAGCACCGTGCTACTTGCAGAACTTCTTGAACTCCCCGCGGCAGACCTCGCCCTTCTTGAGGTAGCCGTTGAAGAGCTGCTGGTAGTTCGCCTTCGTGATCGAGACCGGCGGGATGATGAACGCCGGCAGCTTCTTGCTGCCGTTTGCGACCGTGCCGGTCTGCTTCGGCTTCTGGCCCTTGGAGAGCGCGATCGCGGCCGCGGCCGAGGCCGTGGCGAGCTTCCGCGTGTCCTTCCAGACCGTCATCGTCTGCCAACCGGAGATGATGTTCTGGACGCCCTGCGCTGTCGCATCCTGCCCCGAGAGCGGGATCGGCTTCAGCTTCTTCGCCTTCAGAGCCGAGACGACGGCACCCGCGAGCCCGTCGTTGGCGGCGGCGACGCCGTCGATCTTGTTGCCCGTCGAGACGAGCATCTGCTCGAAGATCGTGCGGGCCTTCTGGTTGTCCCAGCCCGGCACGAACTGGTCGGGCCCCTTCTTGAAGGTGCCGTTCGCGTAGAGCGGCTTCAGGATCGAGTCGTACCCGCCCTTAAAGAGGAACGAGTTGTTGTCGGTCTCGCCGCCGTTCAGCTCGGCGACAACCGGCTTCTGTCCGTACTTCCCGTTCGCCCGGAGGCCCGCGACGACGCCCCTGCCCTGCAGCACGCCGACGGCGCGGCCGTCGAACGAGATGTAGATCGCGGCGGGCGAGCTCTTCCCGACCTGCCGGTCGTACTCGATCACCTTCGCTTTCTTCGCGACTGCTGCTCTCTCGATCGCCAGCGACGACCCGGCGTCGAGCGAGACGAGGATGACGACCTTCGCGCCGTTCGCGAGGCACTGATCGGCCTGCGTGCGCTGCTTCTGGGCGTCACCGTCGGCGTTGTTGATCACGTACGTGACCTTTGCCTTCTTGAACGCCGCGACGAGCGCCGGGCGATCCTGCGTCTCCCACCGGACCGAGGACTTCGGGTCCGGCAGCAGGACGCAGATGTCTGCGGTTGTCGCGGTGCTCTTCGCGCCGCCCGCGGTCGCTCCACCGACACTCAGTCCGACGGCGAGCGTCGCGATCAGGAGCGCGACGATGAATCTGCTCACTCGTTCCTCCTTAGCCTGGGTATGCACCAGCGCCGAACCTACTCCGTCACCGCCGCGCTTTCAAACGGATACGCCGTCGTCGTGACTCAGAGCGACGCGCCACCGTCGGCGACGAGCACCGAGCCGGTGACGTAGGAGGATTCGTCGCTCATGACCCAGGCGACGAGCGCGGCGATCTCGTCCGGCTGCGCGAGGCGCCCGAGAGGGCTCTCCGCCGCGAGCTCCTCGAGCTGGTCGCCGGCGAGCTCGCGCACCGACTCGCCGTCGATCGTGCCGGGCACGACCGCGTTCACCGTCACGCCCGAGCCGGCCAGCGCCCCCGCCGCGCGCCGCGTGAGGGCGATGAGGGCCGCCTTCGAAGTCGCGTAGTGCGCGCCGATCGCTCCACGCCCCTTGAAAGCAGAATCCGACGAGACGTTCACGATGCGGCCTCCACTCCGGTCGCGAAGCACGGCCCCGATCGACTGGCAGCCGAGAAACGGCCCGCGGAGATTCGTCGCGAGCACGTCGTCCCACTCGTCCGTGGTGATCGCGAAGAAGTCCCGGACGACCGTGCGTGCTGCACAGTTGACGAGCCCCCACGGCTCACCCGCTGCCTCGAGCGCTTCCGTCGCCTCCCGCCAGGCTTCGGCGTCCCGGACGTCCAGCACGACGTCCGAGCCGGCGAGATCGGCGCCTATCACGGCGTGGCCGTCACGTCTGAGGCGATCCACGATCGCGACCCCGAGCCCGCGGGTGGCGCCCGTGACGAGCACCGCTCTCACGTCACGGGCTTCAGAAGGCTGGCGCCGATCGCACCTCCCTGGTCACCCAGCACCGCGAGGGCGTAGCGCGGTGGCGGGGAGAAGAACGTGTGGCGCCCCGCTGCCTTCTCCAGGAGCGCGAGCCAGGTCGGGCCGAGACGCTCGCCGAGACCGCCACCGAGGACGACGAGCTCGACATCGAGGAGGTTCACCGCGGAGCCGATCGCGACGCCCAGGGCGGCGACCGCTTCGTCGATCAGCGTGCGCGCCACGACGTCTCCTGCCTCGAGCGCCCGGATCCAGATCCCGCTCGTCAGCGTCTCGCGCTCGCGTTTGCGCGCGAGCTCGAAGAGCACGGTCTTCCGCTTTCTCGCCTCGTGCTTCGCGCGTTGCTCGAGCGACCCGCGGCCCGCGTAGGCCTCGACGCACCCGCGTAGGCCGCAGGCGCAGCGGCGTCCCCCGGGCTTGACGCAGACGTGACCGAGCTCACCCGCAGACCCGCGACCTTCGAGCTGGCGACCGTCGACTACGAGTCCGCCCCCGATCCCGGTTCCCCAGAAGACCCCCAGAAAGGAGCGCACACCGCGACCGGCACCGAACCGGCGCTCGGCTTCGACGGCCACTGTCACGTCGTTGCCGACTCCGACGGGAACACCGAGCCGCTTCGCGAGCGCGGGTCCCACGGCGTACGGCTCACCCCAGCCCTCGATGTTCGCCGCCTTGAGAACGACACCAGCCGCGGGATCGATGCTGCCGGGCACCCCGACGCCGACGCTCGCGAGCTCGCGAACACGGACACCCGCATTCGTCGCCGCCTCCGCGACCGCGAGGGCGATGTCCTCGGCGACCTGCTCCGGCCCTCCGGCGCGGGGCGTGCCGCGCCGGGCTTCGCCGAGGACCTTGCCGCCCCGCCCCGTGACGACCGCCTGGATCTTTGTCCCGCCGACATCGACGCCGCCGCGGAATGCTGTCGTCATCGCAGGCGGCGTACGAGGTCGTCGAGCGGCTTGCGATTGGCCTGCAGGCTCCAGTCGGCCGCCGAGCGGGACTCCGGCTCGCGGCGCCGCTGCGGACGACCGAAGCTGAGAACGATCACGGGTGTCTCCTCCTCGCCGAGCCCGAGCGCCGCGTGTGCTGCGTCCCGGTCGGCCAGACCGTTCGGGCACGACGCGAGACCGTCGTTCCAGGCGGCGAGGAGCATGTTCTGGGCGGCTCTGCCCGCATCGAAGGAGACCGGGCCCTTGCCGGTGACGACCACCGCGACGACGAGCGCCGCCCCGAGGACGTTGTCCGGCACGAACACCGTCTCGGCGACTGCCTCGATGCGTTCCCGCGTCTCGGGCACGACGAACGTCCATGGCTGGCGGTTCGAGGCCGAGCCGGCCAGGCGGCCGGCGTCGAGGATCCGCTCCACCACCTCGTCGGGGAGCGCGTCCGTCTCGTACCGGCGCTGGTCGCGGCGGCTCGCGATAGCCAGATATGTGTCCATGCCGATGCTTCTAACACAAGTAGCGTTCGGCTCCGATGAGCGAGCAGGCAAGGGTTAGCCTCCGGCGATGGCTTCGTCGTCAGTTGCGCCAGCCGACGCCCCAGCGCGAGCGTCTCGAGGCGGCGGTGACGCACGACGACCCGGTCGAAGCGCGACGGCTGCTCGAGCGGTTCGACTTCACCGACGCCCAGCGGCGGCACGTTGAGCTTCTCATCGACGAGTGGGAGCGTAGTCGTGTCGGCCACTGAGGCGTCGCTCGCGAACGAGGCGACCGTGCGCCGGATCTTCGACGCGTTCGCGCGCAAGCAGGGCTTCGCGCTCCGCGACCTCTTCGCGCCGGACGCCGTCTGGAAAGTGCCGGGCACGGGTGTGATGGCCGGCGTCCATCGCGGGCGCGCGGAGATCTTTCGTTTCCTGGGCCGCCTCCCGAAGGAGACGGACGGGACCTACACCTCGACGCTCGTCGACGTCCTCGCGAGCGACGAGCGGGCTGCAGCCTTCTATCGGGCATCGGGCGCGCGCCTCGGCCGGCGCCTCGACCTCGAACAGGTCTTGCTCTTCCGGCTCGAGGGCGGGCTCGTCGTCGAGGTGCTCGCGCTGCCGGCCGACCCGGCCGTGTTCGAGGAGTTCTGGTCGGCGTAGCATTGCGCGGGCGATGAGCGCTCCCGCCCTCGCGCCCCGCGGGCCGGTCGTCCGCATCGGGGGCGCCGAGTATCCGGTTCTGCTGCCCCGGGTCGGCGACCCCCGTCTGCACCTCGCCGGCGTGATCATCTCCCTGCAGGTCCTCGGCCAGACCGCGTTCGACTTCGACCTCTCGATCACGCAGATCCTTGTCTCGCTCACGACCTGCGCGGTGCTGGAGGTCGCAATCGCCTTGCGGCGGCAGCACGTGCTCATGTGGCCCGCGAGCGCGCTCCTCACGGGGAACGGCGTCGCGTTCGTCCTGCGAGTGCCCGGCACCGAGCACGGCGACTGGTGGAGTCTCCACGGCTGGTGGATCTTCTCCGGGACCGCCGCCCTCGCGCTCCTCTCGAAGCACCTCGTCGTCTTCCGCGGGCGGCACGTCTTCAACCCGTCAAACCTCGGGCTCGTCGTCTGCTTCCTCCTGCTCGGGTCAGGACGCGCCGACCCGCTCGCCTTCTGGTGGGGGCCGCTCTCCCCGTGGCTCGTCCTCGCCCTCGCGCTGATCGTCGGCGGCGGGCTCGCGATCCTTGCCCGCCTCGGCCTGCTCGGGATCGCCGTGGGGTTCTGGCTGACGTTCGCCGCCGGAGTCGGGGTGCTGGCCGCGAGCGGTCACCAGATGACGGCGGCCTGGCACCTCGGCCCGATCGACAGATGGGAGCTCTGGCGGGTCCTCGTCACCTCGCCCGAGATCCTCGTCTTTCTCTTCTTCATGATCACCGACCCGCGCACGACGCCGGCGACGACCGGCGGTCGCAGGGCGTATGGGGTCACGATCGGGCTCCTCGCGACGCTCCTGATCGCGCCGTGGACGAGCGAGTTCTCGGCCAAGGTCGCCGTGCTCGTGGCGCTCGCGCTGGTCTGCGCCGCGCGTCCCGCGCTGGCGATCCTGGTCGCGTCGGCGCATGGAGGGCGCCTGCTCGACGCGCAACGGCGTCTCCTGACCGGGCGCCGGCGCTACGGCGCACTCGCGACCGGATGTGTCGTTGCGGGCGCGCTCGTCGTGGTCGCCGGGCTTCCCTCGCGGCCGCTCGCGGCGACGACGCCGGTCGCTACCGAGCGACCGCTGCCACCCGTGACGACGAGCGTCGCAGCCGGCGTGCAGCCGCTCGGGCGCGCGACGGCGCGGACGATCGCTGCCGCCCTCGTCCGCGGACTCGACGACGCTGCTGTAACGCTGCGGACGCGTAACGCGCCCCGTGCCCGGCGCACGGCCACCGGTGCGTGGCTCGCCGATCTCTGGCGCCGGATCGACGACGCCCGAGGCTCTGAGATCGCCGCTCCCGTCTACGAGCTCGACGGCATCCGGCTACGGCTCGAGCCGGGCGACGGACAGGGTCCTCCGGTCGTCCTCGCGTCCGTAACGGGGATGCGCCGCACGCCTTTCTTCGCCGGCTCGCCGGCGCGTCTCATGCGGGAGGGTGAGCCCGAGCGGATCGCGCTCACCTTCGAGCTCGTCGCACAGAACGGCCGCTATCTCGTCTCGGCGCTCCGCGACGCACCTCGACGGCAGCCTGTTCAATCGGTTCGAGCCACGTTCACGTTGACCGACGTTGCGTCGCGGGTCGGGATCGACTTTCGGCAGGAGTCGTTCCGCTTCGGTGTCACGGGAGACGAGACCGCGATGATGGGCGGCGGCCTCTGCTGGGTCGACTACGACGCCGACGGCTGGCTCGACCTCTTCGCCGTGAACGGATACGCGGAGACGGACATCCCCGGCTGGCAGGCGCGCGGCGAGCTTCCCTCGAGCCGCCTCTATCGAAACGTCGGCGGCCGGTTCGAGGATGTCACCACGCGAACGGGCACCGGGCTCCGGGTCCGGGGCAGCGGTTGTGTCGCTGCCGACTTCGACGGCAACGGCACGACCGACCTCTACGTGACGACCGCGGGGTACGACGCGGCGCGAGACGCATTCGACGCGCTCCTCTGGAACGGCGGCGACGGGACGTTCACCGAAGGCGCCTGGGCGGCCGGCCTCCGCGCGTTCGGCTGGCACACGGGCGCCGCAGCCGCCGACGTGAACGGCGACGGACGGCTCGACCTCTTCGTCGCCGGCTACACCGACCCGAACGGCGCGGTGCCCGGCTCCGGCGCGGGGTTCCCGGCGAACCACCGAGCGGCGCGCGACCTCCTCTACCTCAACGACCGCGCGACGGACGGACGGGTGAGGTTTCGCGAGGTCGGGCGTGAGGCTGGGCTGGAGCCGCGCGGCCTCGACCATGGGCTCGGCGCCCTCTTCAGCGACCTCGACGGAGACGGCAGACTCGACCTCTACGTTGCGAACGACCTCGACCCGAACCGCCTCTACCGGAACGTCGCGCGCCCCCGGGATCCGCTCGGCCTCGCCTTCCGGCTCGTCGAGCAGGGAGCGGCCGCGGGGGTCGCCGACGCGAACGCCGGCATGGGAGTCGCCGCGGGCGACTACACCGCGGACGGCAAGCCCGACCTCTTCGTGACGAACTCGCGCGGCCAGCTTCACGCAGCGTTCAGCTCGAGCAACGGTGCCTCGTTCGGCGACGCGCGAGGCGCTTTCGCGAGGGCCCTCGGCCAGCGGTCGACCGGTTGGGGCGTCACGTGGGCCGATCTCGATCTCGACGGCACCCTCGAGCTCGCGATCGCGAACGGCGCCATCCCGATCACCAAGCTCGAGGCAGACGCCGAGCGCATCCAGGTGATCACGACGAAGGACGGCGCCAACCCGCTCTCTGCAGGAGCCGTCGCACCGCGAAACGGCCGCGGCCTCGCGGCCGCCGACTACGACAACGACGGCGATCTCGACCTCGCTGTCGGTGCGATCGGCGGCCGTCTCCAGCTCCTGCGAAACGACGGCGCCACCGGTCACTGGCTCGAGGTCGCCGGCCTCGAGCCCGGGGCCCGGATCACCGCGGTTCTCCCGAACGGGACGACGCTCGTCCGGACGCTCCATGCCGGGAGCAGCTACCTCTCGTCCGAGGATCCGAGGGTGCATCTCGGGCTCGGGGCGGCGACGCGCGTGGAAGAGCTCGTCGTGCGCCACCCGGGCGGCGCCGTCACGCGCCTTCGCGATCTGCGGACGGATCGACTGATCGTCGTCCGGCCTCCGCGGTAGCTGCTACTCGGCTCTCCAGCCCGGCTCGCGACCGGCCGCGCCGAGCGTCTCGAGCACTAGCTCGATCAGGCGGCTTGACGAGAGAACGTGCTCTCGCGCGAGGGTCCGCGCGGCGCTTCCGCTCCCGGCGGCGATCGACTCGCGGATCGCTCGGTGCTGGAGGTCGTTCTTCGCGTAGAGCTCGTCGAGCTCGAGGCGCGCGCGCCAAACCCGGTCGCCGAGAAAGGTGCGGCGCGCGCTCTTTGCGATCCGCTCGACGAGCGGCATGTCGGCCACGCGGTAGATGACGTCGTGGAAGGCGTAGTTCGCCTGCATCCACTCGACGAAGAGCCCGGCGTCGCGCGCTGCCTGGCTCCGCGCGTGAGCCCGCACCTCGAGCGTGAGCTCGGCGAAACGCCGCTCCGCCTCGTCGAGCTCCGCGAGCTCGAGCGGCGTCATCCTCGCCGTCGCGACCTCCGTTGCAAGCGCTTCGAGCTCGGCGCGCACCAGGAATGCCTCGCGCAGCTCGTGCGCCGAGATAGAGCGGACTCGAACACCGCGGTTTGGCTCGAACGACACGAGCCCGAGGGCCGCGAGGCGCCGCAACGCCTCGCGCACAGGCGTGCGGCTCACTTCGAAGCGCTCCGAGAGAGACTCCTGACGGAGCACCGCTCCCGGCTCGATCGCGCCGGCGACGATCTCGTCCTCGAGCACGCGGGCGATGTCGTCGGCCTTCGTCGAGAGCGTCGCCACAGCGCAATAGTACGACCGGAAGCACATTTGCCCGTATTGGATCCGAACAGACGTCTTTGTCCCACTTGCGCCTGTCCAAATGTCTGTTTAGGATCCGAGAAACAAAATTTCGGATCCGAAAGGACAGATGCATGACCCAGACGGCCACTCTCATCCGCCCGTACACAAGCGGCGAAGTCGAGCGCCTGCGTGGCTCGGTCAGGGTCGAGCACACCCTGGCGCGCCTCGGCGCGGAGCGTCTCCGGATGCTGCTCGCCGAGCGCGAGTGGGTCGCGGCACTCGGTGCGATGACCGGTGGCCAGGCGGTGCAGATGGTGCGGGCGGGGCTCGAGGCGATCTATCTCTCGGGGTGGCAGGTGGCCGCGGATGCGAACCTCGCCGGGGGCACCTACCCGGATCAGAGCCTCTACCCGGCGAACTCTGGCCCGGCGCTCGCGCGGCGGATAAACCTGGCGCTCCAGCGGGCCGACCAGATCGCCCATGCCGAGAGCGACGAGGGCACGTACTGGCTGGCGCCGATCGTCGCCGACGCCGAGGCGGGCTTCGGTGGGCCGCTGAACGCATTCGAGCTCATGAAGGCCTACATCGAGGCGGGCGCCGCCGCCGTGCACTTCGAGGATCAGCTCTCCTCGGAGAAAAAATGCGGGCACCTCGGTGGCAAGGTGCTCGTGCCGACGAGCCAGTTCGTGCGGACGCTGATCGCGGCCCGGCTGGCTGCCGACGTGCTCGACGTGCCGACGCTTGTCGTCGCCCGCACCGACGCTCTCTCGGCCTCGCTCCTGACGAGCGACGTCGACGAGGCCGACCGTGAGCTCTGCACCGGCGAGCGAACCGCCGAGGGCTTCTACCGCGTGCGGGACGGACTCGAGGCAGCGATCGCACGCGGGCTCGCCTACGCGCCTTACGCCGACCTCGTCTGGTGCGAGACCTCGACCCCCGACCTGGACGAAGCCGAGCGGTTCGCCGCCGCGATCCGGGAGCGTCATCCCGAGAAGCTCCTCGCCTACAACTGCTCACCCTCGTTCAACTGGCGCAAGCACCTGAGCGACGCTCAGATCGCCTCATTTCAGCGTGATCTCGCCGCGATGGGCTACCGCTTCCAGTTCATCACCCTCGCGGGCTTCCACGCGCTCAATCTCTCGATGTTCGAGCTCGCGCGCGGCTACCGCGACGACCGCATGAGCGCCTACGTCGAGCTCCAGGAGCGCGAGTTCCAGCTCGAGGAGACCGGCTACACCGCCACCCGCCACCAGCGCGAGGTCGGCGCCGGCTACTTCGACCAGGTGATGCAGGCCGTCTCGGGTGGAGCGTCCTCGACGCTCGCGCTCGCGGGCTCGACCGAGGAGCAACAGTTCGACGACGAAAGGAGCGCCGCATGAGCAGCACGCTGACCAGGGAACGTCCCGTCCGGCCGGCTCAGGCTTCCGAGCGGCCCACTGCGCGTCAGCCGGCTCCGACCATTCAGACGCGAGCCGAGCTGGCCGAGTGCACCTGCCCCGAGCACTGCGAGCGCGACCACAGCGACGAGTGAGTTCGGCTCCGCAAGCACCGCAGGACTGAGAAGATCACCCGGTGCAGGTCGACGATGTCCTGACCCCCGAAGCGGTCGCGTTCCTCACCGAGCTCCAGCAGGCGTTCGCCTGGCAACGGAGCGAGGCGCTCGCCCGTCGGCACGAGCGGGCGGCTCGCCTCGCCGCGGGGGAGCTCCCGGACTTCCTCTCGGAAACCGAGGAGGTCCGCGAGGGCAACTGGCGGATCGCGCCGTTCCCCGACGAGATCGCCGACCGCCGGGTCGAGATCACCGGCCCGGTCGACCGGAAGATGGTCATCAATGCGCTCAACTCGGGTGCGCGCGTCTTCATGGCCGACTTCGAGGACGCGAACTCGCCCACCTGGGAGAACTGCCTCGCCGGGCAGCGGAACCTGACCGACGCGCTCGACCGCACGATCGAGCTCTCGACGGGAGAGAAGCACTACGCGCTCGGCCCTGATCCGGCAGTTCTCTTCGTCCGCCCGCGTGGGTGGCATCTCGAGGAGCGCCACTTCCAAGTCGACGGCCTGCCGATGTCGGCCTCGCTCTTCGACTTCGGTCTCTATTTCTTTCGCAACCACGAACGCAACGGCCGCTATCTCTACCTCCCGAAGCTCGAGTCGCACCTGGAGGCACGACTCTGGAACGAGGTTTTCGTCTGGGCCGAGGCGCGGCTGGGTGTTGCGCGCGGAACGATCAAGGCAACCGTCCTCGTCGAGACGATCCTCGCCGCCTTCGAGATGGACGAGATCCTCTACGAGCTGCGCGACCACTCGGCGGGCCTCAACGCCGGCCGCTGGGACTACATCTTCAGCGTCATCAAGAAGCTCGGTCACCGACCGGAGTTCGTGCTGCCCGATCGCGCGTCGGTGACGATGGCGGTCCCGTTCATGCGCTCGTACTCCGAGCTTCTCGTCAAGACGTGTCACCGTCGCGGCGCGCACGCAATGGGTGGCATGGCGGCCTTCATCCCGTCGCGGCGCGATGCCGAGGTCAACGCGACCGCGCTCGCCAAGGTGCGGGAGGACAAGGAGCGCGAGGCCTCGCAGGGCTTCGACGGGACCTGGGTCGCCCACCCCGACCTCGTTCCCGTCGCGCTCGAGTGCTTCGACCGGGTGCTGGGCGAGCGTCCCAACCAGATCGACCGGCAGCGCGACGACGTCGAGGTAGGCCCCGCAGAGCTCCTCGATGTCCGCTCGACCCCTGGCGAGATCACGGAGGAAGGGCTGCGCTCGAACGTTTCGGTCGGAATCCAGTACCTCGCGGCATGGCTTCGCGGGTCCGGCGCGGTCGCGATCGACAACCTGATGGAGGACGCGGCGACGGCGGAGATCTCACGTTCGCAAATCTGGCAATGGCTCCACCACGAGCGCGTCGACGGCGCGGACGTCCGGCGGATCACCAACGAAGAGCTCGAGCGGCTCGGCGACGACTACGCGGAGGCGGGCGAGCTCTTCGAGAAGATCGCGACCGAGGGCGATTACGTCGAGTTTCTGACGCTGCCCGCGTACGACAGGCTCATCGCGGCGGAGCCGGCAGAGCACGGGTGATGCTTCTATAAGAGTCAAGTGGTGGGCATTGCCTCCATCTGTCGGTGGAGGGAGCGGGCGAGGTAGCGTTTGAGGCAGCGGACCGCCTCGCGCTCTGTCTCGCCCTCGCTGACGCGGCGGGCGATGTAGCGCTTGGTGTCCTCGTCGATGCGGCGGCGGGTCAGAGCGATCGTGTGTAGTGCCCGGTTAAGCCGGCGGTCGCCACCGCGGTCGAGTCGGTGGCGGTGCGTCTTGCCGGAGTGGGCCGGGATCGGTGCCGCGCCGGCGAGCCCC